>JANOJI010000545.1:0-13839 GCA_031408175.1 Ilumatobacteraceae bacterium | reverse complement strand
GATCCGAAACTGGTACAGAATCTGGCATCACCCGACTGACATCCCCGAGGTTCAGATCGGGCCACCCATAACAACACCGCATAACCGCGGGACACGCCACCGACAACCGTCGTGCAGAACGAAGCCTCTGGGCGCGTCTCGTGCCGGTGTTTAGTGCTACCCGCACCGGCTTGTCTGACGGCGACCGTCCCTCGTCACGGGTTTGGCCTGTGTTGCCTTACACGTTCGATGAGGGGGCGTCGGGTTGGGGAGGCGTCATACGTGAAGGAATTGCACTGGGGGGAAGGTTCTGTGGGCGATCAATGAATGTCGCGATTGGCGATCATCGAATCTCGCGGTGAGTGGGGCGGTTTCTTCCTGAATTTCAACGGCTGAGGGTGGTCCCTCCAGTCTGTCGAGCGACCAAGCATCGACTACTGGAGGGACCGCTTCTCATGATGACTCAGGAGGAG
This sequence comes from Ilumatobacteraceae bacterium, assembly GCA_031408175.1. Taxonomy (GTDB): domain Bacteria; phylum Actinomycetota; class Acidimicrobiia; order Acidimicrobiales; family Ilumatobacteraceae; genus JAENVT01. The sequence continues at coordinate 13,387 of JANOJI010000545.1, read as the reverse complement.
TTCATGGATGTGCTCGCGATGAAACGCGCTGGCATGACGTACACGGAGATCGGGTCGGAGACGGGGTATCACCCGGCGACGATCTCGAAGTGGTGCCGAGATGGCGGCCCGCCGGCGGCGCGCACGATCGGCGATGAGGACAGGGTGATCGACGCGGTGTGGGCGGATCGGTTGACGGCGTTGTTGGTTGGCAACACTCGGTTGTTGGCGACGTCGTTGTTCGAGATCATTCGCGCTGAAGGGTTCGACGGCTCCTATCCGACGGTGGCGCGTTGGGTGCGTGAGCAGCGCGGTCCGCGGTTCCGTCGGGCGGACGCGGCGAGCGTTCCGATCGAGACGGCGCCGGGCGAGGAGGCCCAGTTCGATTTCTCTGATTGTTCGCAGTGGTCGCAGCGGGTCGGGCTCGGTCCGGTGTTGTGGTGCTTCGGGATGATCTCGTGTCGGTCGCGTTGGCGCATCTGGTGGTTCACCACCTCGGTCGATCGGGAGCACACCTTCGAAGGGATCGTGCGGTTCTTCGAGGCTGCGGGTGGTGTGCCGCAGTTGTGTCGAACGGACCGGATGGGCGCGCTCGGCCAGTCGCAAGGGCGCCGGTTCAAGTTGCATCCGCCGACGCTCGAGTTCGCTCGCTCTCACGGCACTGAGATCAAGGCCTGTCAGGCTGGTGACGCGAAACGCAAAGGCAAGATCGAGAGACCGTTCCGCGATCTCGGCGAGAGCTTCTTGGAGGAGCTCGTTGTCACCGGGCTTCCCGACGACTTGGACGCGTTGAACGGGCGGGCACGGTTGTGGCTTGATCACCGCGTCCATGACCGCCGGCATCGCACGACCGGCGTGCCACCGATTGAACGGTTCGCCAGCGAGCACGGGTTTCTGCGCCGGCTGCCGGCGCGACGATTCGACACCGACTACGTCGAAGCACGCCGGGTGCATCGGGCGTTGCCGTTCATCGAGTGGGAACGGGTTCGTTACTCGGTCCCACCGGACTGCTTGGGCCAGCTCGTCGAAGTCCGCCAACCCGTTGACAGCAACGAGTTGACGGTCCGCTGCGCCGGTCGACTCGTCGCCACACATCGCATCGTCACCGACGGCCGGGTCGAGGTCTGGGACCCGGCACACCGGGCCACAGCAGAGGCGTCGGCGTTGGCCAGCACACAGCGCCGCCGCGATCTCCATATCGTCCGCGAGGGCGAGCCACCGGCACTGGCGTCGGTCGGACGGATCGATCTGTCAGGCGGCGACTTCGAGGTCGCTGCACCAGATCTGGCCGCCCGTTACGAGCCGGGAGATCTGCCATGAGCGGCGTCTATGAGCAGATCAAAGACGACCTCGGCTACCTGCAGATGGATCGGGCTGCGGAGGTGTTCGCGGTCCTCGCCGAGCAAGCCCGTGCCGACGACTTGTCGCACATCGAGTTCCTCGCCCGGCTCGTTGCGGAACAGGCCGATGCGACACGGAACCGGCGGCTCACCGCGCGGTTGCGTTACGCCAGATTCCCGTTCCGCAAGACCGTCGCCGAGTTCGACTTCGCGTTCCAACCCACCGTCGATCGCAAACTGGTCGACGACTTGGCATCGTTACGGTTCATGGACACCGGACGGCCGATCCTGTTCCTCGGCCAACCCGGCTGCGGCAAAACACACCTCGCCGTCGCCATCGCCACGCTGGCGGTCGAGGCCGGCTTCCGTGGCTACTTCACCAACGCCGAAGAAATGGTCGCCAACATCGCCCAAGCCAACCGGGAAGGCACACTGACGTCGAAGCTGAAGACCTACACCGCGCCGTCGGTGCTCGTGATCGATGACGTCGGATTGTTGCCAATGGACCGGGCCGCCGCGTCGGCGTTCTACCAAGTCGTCAACCTGCGCTACGAAAAGGCGCACTCGACGATCGTCACCACCAACCGCGGGCTGCCCGACTGGGGTGAGATCTTCGGTGACGCCGTCGTCGCCTCAGCGATCCTCGATCGACTGATGCACAACGCCGTCGTGTTCAACATCAAAGGCCCTTCCTGGCGACTACGCGAGCACCAAGCCCTCACCACCGCCACCACCGACCCGACCAAACGACGACCGAGCTAACCTCACCAACCAGGAAGAACACCAACCCCCGCCAACGCGACTTTCGTTGATCACAGAACGCGACTTTCGTTGATCGCCAACACAGACCCCAAACGCTACGAATCAACGCAACGTCCTTGCATCAGATCCTCCATCAGGGCAATATGCGCTCGTAACCGGCCACGCGTCCTGTGGAGTTCTTGGCGCCCACCTGGGTACCCCGAAACACTCCACAGGACGTCACCCGCTCGAACTTTGTCGCCGGAAGATCGCTGGACGACTCGAGAGCGACAAAGTTCGTCGCCGCGCGAGATCTGCCGATCTGGTCGCCGTCCGGAGTACGCGATCGGCGCAGAACGCGCGCATCGAACGACGAGCGCAGAACGACGACATGGCTCGCCCGGCAGATCGCGCCATCGGCGCATCTGGCGCGCCCTTAACCGGCGGTTGGGGACGGTCGTGACTTCCGTTGCGGCCAGGAACGCATGGGTCCCTCGGTGCGGCAGGTCCGTCGCGGACTCGGCTTCCACCGCGATCAATGCGGGGTTGCGGTGTAGCCCTGACTCACAGAGGATGAGTATCCCGCTGCGATGGTCACGCAGTAGTCGACGACGAGCTCGACGCCCTGTGTGAAGAACCAGTCGGGGTAGCGGGTCTCCGGAGTCCTCGACGCCGAGGTTGCGATAGGTGACGCCTGGTCAGCTTCGGGTCGCGCGGTGAACGTGCGTGCCGGCGGCGCTCTACGCTCTGCGACGTGTCGGGCAGCTTCTTCGGCCGCGTCGCGGAGGTCGCGGCGCTCGGTGGTCTGTGCGAAGCGGCGTTCGCGAACGGCACGGCGGCAGCCGCGATGGTGTTCGGGGAGCCGGGATCGGGAAAGTCGCGTCTGCTCGCGGAGTTGCCGGCGCTCGTCGCGCCCGGCGCGGTCATCGCGATGGCAGGATTCGAGCCGGAGCGAGACGTGCCGTTCGCCGCTTCGCGTGGTTTGCTCGAACATCTGCGGGGCGAGAAACCAGACGGCGCCGTCGACCCGTTGGTGCGGGCGGGTTCGGGAGACTCGGGACCTCTCGAACCCGTGCGCGTGTTCGAGGCCGTTCATCGGGCCCTGGCCGAGCGGGGCCCGACCCTGCTGGTTGTGGACGACCTCCACTGGGTCGACGACATGTCCGTCGCGCTAGTGAACTATGTCGTGCGGGCGGCCGACTCGGGCCACAGATCACTCGTCGTTGTGCTCGCGTCGCGCCATTCCGATGTCGCGGCACGCGTCACCGAGTCGCTTCGTCGTGTACTCGAGCCCGGTCGGGTGATCGAGATCGAGCTCGGTCCGCTCGATCGCGAGGACGCGGTTCGATTGGCCAGAGATCTTGCTCCTCGCCTAACGGAGCAGCGGGCGGTGGACGTTTGGGCGACTGCGGGCGGCTCGCCGTTTTGGCTGCAACTCCTCGCCACGAGTGAGCATCTCGCAGTCGACGCCGGTCGGATCGTGTCCGATCGCCTACGTCCGTGCGGGGTCGACGGAGAGGAGTTGCTCGCATTGCTCGCGATCGTCGCTCGCCCCTTGCCGATCGAGGACGTTGTCGACGTCCAGTCGTGGCGGCGCGCACGGGTCGAGCGAACAGTGACGAGCCTCGAGCGCAGCGGGCTCGTGCTTCGTCGAGCGGGCTCCGTTGCCGTCGCTCACGATCTGATCCAGCAGGCGGTGCTTCGAGCACTCCCACCCGAGCGCGCCCGACGGATCCACCGACGCCTCGGGACGTGGCTGCAAGAGATGGCCGGCGACGACGAGCAACGCCTCCTCGAGGCCCTCGAACACCAACATCTCGGTGGCGCGCCCACGGTGGAGCTGGCCACCAGGCTCGTTAGTTCGTCGCGCCGGTACCTCGGTGTCGCCGCGCTCAGCCGACTCGCTTCGATTGCGGATGCGGTCGATCCGGCGAGCGCGGGTACGCAGCGAATTCGCGAAGGCGTCGCCTCGCTGGCGTCCGATCTCGGACAGCACGAGGAGGCGCTGCGCCGTTGGTCCGAGTGCTCGTCGACCGATCGCGATCCCGCCGAGTCGGCGCGGGCGTCGCTGCGAGCATCGGAAGCCGCTCTCCAGCTCGTCCGGCGCCGCGAAGCCTGGATCCACTGGCAGCGCGCCCGTGACGGCGCGTCCGGTGACGCGATCCTCGATGTCGAGACCCTCGCCCAGGAAGCGGCGCTCCACAAGTTCCTCGAACATCGGCCCGACGCGGCCCAGGTCGCCGCGGCACGAGCCCTGTCGGCCGCACGAGCGTTGCCGGCCGCCCGCGGTGGAGCACAGTTGGACGAGGTGCGCCGGCGGAGGGCCTTGCTCAGGGCGCTCTTCATGGCGGCCGAGGTGGCGCTCTTGTTCGGCGACCCGAACGAGATGCTCGAGCTCGCCGAGGAGCTGGCGATCACCTCGGCCGGTTTCGACGACAGTGTCCACATCCGCGCCCTCGTGGAAGGCGCAGTCGCCCTGCGGTTCCTCGGCAACAACCGCGACGCCGAAGCCCGCCTGCGTCACGCGTGGGACGAGGTCCACCACAAGGTGTTGCCGCAGCGGACACTCGAGGTCGGCGTCGCGCTCGGGAACGTCCTGGTCTCGATGGGCCGGTTCGACGAGGCCGATGCCGTCGTACGCGAGTGCCTCGCCCTCGGCACCCGGCTCGAAGAGTTCCGCCCATCCCGTGCCTTCGCCGTCGTGCTGCCGTACCAGCTCGAGTTGTTCCGGGGCGACTGGCGAGGCGCCGTGGAAACCCTACGTGCAGCGGCGGCGGCTGAGCCCGACCCGCACTACCGACAGCATGCCCATCGCGAGCGGGCGACCGCGCTCGCCCGCCTCGACCCGCACGACGCGGCCCAGGAGATCCGGGAGGCAGTGGTTGCCGCGGTGGAGGATGCCGAGGCCGCGGGGTGTCGCCGGTGCCAGGCGGAGGCGCTCGTGCGAGGCGCCGAGGCGTTGGCGAGATTGGGCGATCCGGACGGTGCGTGTTCGCTTGTCGCCCGAGCCGAGATCTCGCCGTCCGACGCCCACAACCGCTTCTGGCGCCAGCGCGCCGAGGCCGCGATCCTCACGGCCCGCGGCGCCGCCGGCAGCGTCGCCGCGCTTCGTGCCGTCATCGTCGAAGCCGAACGCCAGGACCTGAACGTTGAAGCGGTGTGGGCCGAGCTCGACCTCGCCACCGCGCAGGCCGGCTCCGACCGGACGGGCGCCATTGCGACCCTTCGCCACGCCGGCGCGGCGGCCGAAGCCATGATGGCGACCACCGCGCAACGCGTCGCCGAACAACTCCTACGTTCCCACGGCGTGCGAACCTGGCGGCGCCACGCCACCGCTGCGAGCGTCGACCCGCTGGCGACGCTCACCGGACGCGAGCGGGAGATCGCCCTTCTCGTCAGTGCGGGCTCGACCAATCCCGAGATCGCGTCGACCGTGTTCCTCTCGCGCAAGACAGTCGAACGGCACGTCTCCAACATCTTCGCCAAGCTCGGGGTGAGGAATCGCGCCGAACTGGCGGCTGTCATCACGCGGCGGCCCGCGCCGCCGTCGACCGGCGACTGACCATCGCCTCGTCGTCGACGGGTGAGGGAGTTGCCCGATGATCGTCGACGGCCGATTCCGTACGTTCGCTGGAGACGGGCATTCCGTCTCCAGTGAACGAGGAGCAACCGATGACCTCCACGACCACCCGACCGACGAACATGAGTGGCTCGAGAACTGGCCGGACACGTCGGTGGTGTCGTCTGGCCGTTGCCACTTGGCGCCGAATTCCCGCATGGGCAACCGTGCCGCTCGTCGTCACACTCTCGCTGACGGGAGCAGTCGTTACACCCTCGGCCGAGGCCGCAGTGCCGAACTCGCCGCCTCTCGCGGTCGATGACGTCGTGTCGACCCTGAGCGACACCGCGGTGAGCATTGATGTGTTGGCAAACGACACCGATCCCGACGGAACGTACGGCGACGGCGGCGTCGCGACGAAGACGGCCGCGATCAGGATCCTCGGTGCCGGCATTCGTCCTACCGTCGATGTGCCGGCCCCGGAGTCGTGGGGAGCGGATGACGTCCCTCGTCGCGGCGGCGTCGCTGCCCGGATCGAGCTCGTCGGCAACGACTTCGGCGACGATTCGTCAGTTTGGTACCGACTCGCCTACGTCGATGGTGGCACCCGCTTGCAAGTCTTCGAGCATTACGCGGTCGGGACCCGTGGCCCTGAAGCCGACATCGTCGCGAGCCAGCACACGGCCTGGCAGGTCGCCAGTGACATCGTCGGACCAGACCTCGACTCGACGGCATCCGCTGACTTGCCGGACTGGGCGCGGGTGAACACCGGCAACGATACCGGATACTCGGCCGGGTTGATCTTCACCCTCGCCTATCTCGACGTGCTCACCCCAGGGCCACTGGTGGGCGACCTGCGCGTCGCCGGCAGCGGCGGCATCGGCTCCGACGGAGTCGTCACACCGGCGTTTGGGCTCGAGACCAAGGTCGCTGCGGCGCTGTTGACGCAACCAGATGTCGTCTTCCTAACCGCAGCGCTACCGCTGATCGACAATGTCACCGTCGTCGAGTCCGAACACACCCGTCTTCCAACAGCCGGGTACACGGTCGCCGAATGGCTCAACCTCGACGGCTACGAACACGTGGGCCGAGTCGCCGCCGCCCACGCCGGAACGATTGCCTTGGTCGCCGTTCATGACCTCCGCCAGGCTCTGGCATGGCTGTGCGGACGAACCGACAACGAGCGCACCTGCACAATCGCCCATAAAGCGGCGAGCATCCCCATCGGAACGAACTAACCCACACGTGACAGACGTTGTCGGGGTGTCTTATCGGAAATGTCGCTGCTGTGCTCCATCAGCAGCGCTTGGAGAAGCGTTATGTCACCGCTCCAGTATCCAGCCACGCAGTTCGCATGGCCAGTCGACCGACCTTGACCCAGCCGGCTATCCCATACCGCTCATCATCCACGGAGCGGCGAGGGTGCCACATAACGCAGGTTGTGCTGCTGGCCTACCTCGTGGGCAACGGCTCGGGAGCGATCATTCGTCGTGGGGTAGTGGCAGTCACTCACGCGGATGCGTTCGTCGGTGATCACGGCCACGGCGCCGGAACGGCACTAGGCCGCTCTCCGCGCCGATACGCGCGAGCGTTCTGGGGCGGTCTAGGTCAGGCATGGGTGGGACGGAGCCCGTATGCGAACTAGTCGGACGACGATGGGCACCTCGTCGGGCGCCGTGACCGGCGCGGCTCACTCGACGTCTCCTTTCTTGACGTAGTCCTCGTGGAGCACATCGCTCGACGGGCCGCGATACATCAGTCGGTGCCCCCCGCCGGCAAGGGTCACGTCAGCGTCGGTCTCGGTGGTTTGCACCAGGCCTCCTCCCCGGCGAATCCGTCGGACAGGCGCTACGCCGGCTCCGCGACTGCGGCCGAAGCATTCCTTGCTAGCGCGTCTCCGGTCAGCAGGGCGAGGACGATTGTGGAAGCAGCGAATGTCGGTGTCATTCGGCGATCGTCTGAAACCGCCGTGAGCAGAGGCTCGAAACCTCGTGAGTGGTAGACCCACGCCCACTAACGTTCGGCTTGTTCTCGCGTCCCACGACTCGTCACAGTCCGGTGATACGATGGCCCGTGTCGGGCCCGTTCCGATGAACACTCGCAGCTCCCACGAGCTGGCACTTCGTTGACGTATCGACCCGCGCATGTGTCCACGCTGATCAACGGCGAGTGATTCGTGGGCATCGGCGTGGGCGCCGTGGGCAGCTCACACGCGAGACAACCGCGATCTGATAACAGCTGGCCTGGACTTCGATTGGAGCGGACGACGGTATAGAACTGACGGAGATGCGTGACAGCAGAGGTCTCCTCCGACTAGGAGGACATCATGAACGAGCACGAGCTCCAACGACAGGCCAAACATCGGCTTGCGATACTCCGCCACGCTGAGGAAGTCAGCGGAGGTGTCGCTGCGACGTGTCGCTACTACGGCATCAGCCGAACGCGGTTCTATCGATGGCAACGGCGATACGAGGAACAGGGCCTCGCCGGCTTACGCGACCGGTCCAAGCGGCCACACCACAGTCCCAACGCCACCGCTGAAGACGTGATCGGCAAGGTCATCCACCTGCGTCAGCACTACCACTTCGGCCCACTGAAGATCTCCATGTACCTCAAGCGGTACCACGACGTCGAGATCTCTCAGTCTGGGGTGTGGCGGATCCTGAAACGCCTTGACATGAATCGGCTCCCCAGTTCACAGCGCCACAAGCCGCTCGAGCGACGCTGGAAGCGTTACGAGAAACAGCAGCCCGGTCACCGCATCCAGATGGATGTCAAGTTCGTAGAACCCCTGAAAGGAGCCCGCAAGCCTCGCTACTACCAGTTCACCGCGATCGATGACTGCACCCGACTACGAGTGCTGCGGATCTACGACAAGAACAACCAGGCCACCGCGATCCAATTCCTCGACTACGTCTGCCAAAAGCTGCCGTTCCGCGTCGACACCATCCAAACCGACAACGGCAGTGAGTTCGGCTCCCAGTTCCACTGGCACGTCATGGACCGCGGTATCCGTCACGTCTACATCAGGCCCGCAACACCGCGGCTCAACGGCAAGGTCGAACGCTCACACCGCATCGACGCCGAAGAGTTCTACCGACTCCTCGACGGCCAAGTCATCGACGACGCCCAGGTCTTCAACGAACGCTTCGCCGAGTGGGAGAACTACTACAACCACGCACGCCCCCACGGCGCCCTCGGCGGACAAACCCCCTACGAACGCCTACGATCAAGAACACAACAGACGGAGACCCGTCTGTAACGGGTCCGCGTCAGTTGCACATTGGAGCGGACGACGGGATTCGAACCCGCGACCCTCACCTTGGCAAGGTGATGCTCTACCAGCTGAGCCACGTCCGCGTTAGCGGTCGCCTACGTTATCAGTCGCCCGCAGAAACCGACAACGGGATCTCGACGGCCACGGCGTTGGAACGTTCCTCCAACACGATGGCTCCCAGGGCAGCCAACACCACCAAGGCACCAGCGATTTGGACGCTGCTGAGCCGCTGTCCGAACACGACCCAGGCCCCCACAGCCGAGATCACGGGGCTGCCGAGCATCAGCAACGAGGCGAACGTGATGTCGAGGTGACGCTGCGCCCAGGTCATCAATCCGTGGCCAACGAGGCCGGCGACCAGGACCATCGCCACAACCAGCAGCCAGTCCGATCCGTGGATCGCACCGAGATCGTCGGATGTCAGCAGCACCCACGGCGATACGACGACCGCGGCAACGCAGAACACCCCGGCGATCAGCGCCCCGGCGTGCACGCCCTGGTTCCTGACCTGTTTGATCCTGACGAAGTAGGCCGTCCACAGCCCGAGGTTGACCAAGGCCAACACGTCTCCGTGCAGCGACGCACCCGACGATTGCTTGGCCCCGAGCACCACGGTGCTGATACCAGCGAGGGCGATCACCGCCAACAGAACCTGGCGGGCACCACGCCGGTCGCCGAACAACATCGGACCGATGAACAGCATGAGCACCGGTTGGAGCGCACCGATGAGGGTTGCATTGGCGATCGACGTCTGCTGATACGAGGTGAACCCGACGATCATCGAGACACCGAACAACATGCCAGGTACAAACACGATCTTCAACAGGGGCAGGCTGACACGACCGCCGGTGAAGTAGGCAGCGCACACCATCACCGGCGTCGCCATCCACAACCGCCAGAACACGATGGTCGGAGCCGAGGCGTCGATGCCCCGAACGAGCAAGGGGCCGAAGCCCCACGCGAACACCGCGACCGCGCCGACGGAAATCGCCAGGCGTGCCCGGCCTTCTGCAGTCTTCACGACTTCTTGTCGGAGGGTCGCAGATCGACCCGAAGTACCAAAATGCCGTCGTCGATCGTTGCCGTGGCATCGCCGATGATCGCAAAGTCCATGAAATCTGATTGCGCTTGCTGGATGAAGCGTTGACGTTCCTCACCGGCAACCGGCGGAAGCGGGCGGCTCTTCACGGCTGCGGCACGCTCTCGAAATCGGGCCAGCATTGCCTCGATATCCAGTCCTTCTGCCACGCAATGGCAGGCTAGTCCGCACCTTGTCCCCGGCGGCGGACTTGTGACGGATGACTACTTGGACGGTTCGGATGAGCCCGCAGCCAGCGCCCGGATCGCCTCGGGGGGCCGCTGCGCTGACAGCGACGTCGCATCGGACTCGGCATCCGCGTCGGGCTGCGGACTCGCATCTGCCTCGGGCTCTGGACTCGCATCCGCATCGGCCGCCGGCAGATCGATCACCGAGTCGGGTTCGCGAAGATCATCGAAATCCTCCGGCACGCTGCGCACCAATGCCTCGAGATCGACCAGCTCGGAGATCAACAGGCTGTTCATTGCCGCGCCGGAGCCGGCGACACGTACCTGGTCAAGGAGCCGGCGGCGGTCACCTTCTGGCGCTTTGGCCCACATCCGCCCACTCATCACCTCGAGCGGCGCCAGTGCAGGATGCTCCTGGCGGCCGCGCCGCCACCACATGATCGTGACGACCAGCAACCCCACGCCGATGAGCGCCAAACCCAATGCAGACAAATAGATGATGCGCTCGTTGGTCGGGTCGGAGAAGTCGCCGCCGGTGATGCCGTCTAGGGCGCGACGTATGGACATCACGTTCACGTCGCCATTCTCGCATGCCAACGACCGCGACGCACCGCCAGGTCTGGCCAGAATCCAGCTCGATGCGCCAAGCTGGTGCGGTGGATGTGGTCTGGGTGTTTCTCGCGATCGCTTTCTGTGCGGCATTGTTGTATCTCGGCTACCGACTCGAACCACACCATGTCTCCAAAGATGGCTCCCGCTTCTTGACCACCGGCCAGTGGCTGTCGCCGCAAGGTGGCACGAATGGCCGTCAGCGCGAGGTGTGGGTCACGGTGCTCGCCAGCGGCCAGTTGCAGGTCGACGTCAAGCGTCGCATGCACCACGACGTGACCCATTGGGCGATCGAAGGCAAGGCGCCCAACCCGCCACCGCGCCGCGAGGTGTACGTGCTGCGAAGCCCCGACGCGTTGGGCGGAACCCAACGGATGACGATCAAGCTGCCGGCCAAGAGCCGCGCCGTCGACGCTCTCGACGACGCACTGGCTCGCCGCTAGCTCTTGACCACCGATTCGACGAAATCTTCGAGTGGAGCGGAGAGCTGGTCGAGGTTGATCAAGAATGCGTCGTGACCATGCGGTGAATCGATCTCGACGTACTCACAGGGCGTGCCGCCCGACACCAGCAACTCGCGGATCTGGCGCTGCTGGTACGACGGATACAAGATGTCACTGGAGATACCGATCGTCAGCGTCGGAACCTGGATTCGCGCCATGGCAGCCTCCAAGCCGCCGCGACCGCGACCGACGTCGTGTAGATCCATCGCCTTGCCGATGATCAGATAGCTGTTGGCGTCAAATCGCCGCACGAGCTTCTCGCCGTGATGGTCGAGGTAGCGCTCGACCTCGAATCGCTGCCACAGATCCAAGCTGTCGCGCAGCGTTGCTCCGTCGGCCAGCTCGCGGCCGAACCGATCGGTGAACACGTTGTCGCTGCGGAAGGTGACCTGGGCAACCATTCGGGCGACGGACAAGCCCTCCCAAGGGCCGTCGTGATCGTCGGCGTCGTAGTAGTCGCCACCGCGCCAGTTCGGATCCATGCGGATGGCTCGGCGACCGATCGCTCCCCACGCGATCTGCTGTGCGGTCGCCTGTGCACACGTTGCGATCGGCACGATCGAACGCACCCGATACGGGAAGGTGATCGCCCATTCCAGCACCTGCATGCCACCCATCGATCCGCCGATCACCGAATGCCAAACCGGGATCGCCAAGTGGTCTGCCAACCGCACCTGCGCACGCACGATGTCTCGAACCGTCACGACCGGGAATCGGCTGCCGTACGGTTTGCCGTCGATCGGATGGGGCGACGACGGGCCTGTCGAGCCCTGGCAGCCTCCGAGCACGTTGGCACACACCACGAACCACCGGTCGGTGTCGATCGCCAGACCCGGGCCGACCGCACCTTCCCACCATCCCGCGGTGGGATGACCGTGACCCATCGAGCCGACGGCGTGGCTGTCGCCGGTCCACGCGTGACACAGAAGTATGGCGTTGCTGTGACTGTCGTCGAGGGTGCCCCACGTCTCGTAGGCGACCGTGACCTCATCGAGGGTGACGCCGCCGTCGAGCGCGAACGGGCGTGAGAAGTCGAGGAACTGCCGATGGCCCACGGGGTCGCCCGCGCGCCATGCGCCGCTCGCCGGCAGTGGTTGGCCCGCCATCTCCTCCTCCTTGTACTCGTCTCGGTAGTGGACGCCGCACGAGGGAAGCAGAGTTGCCCTGCAGCGCAGGGCCACATCCCCGCCGAGGCGGGATGGCACCGTGGGGCTTCCTCCCCGGTTGCCGGATCACCGGCCGAAGCCGACGCTCACTCGTGATGCGAACCGTCGATACTGTAGCGACGTCGCGTACGCTTCACATCTCATTTCGATGTGGGGCAAACGCGGCGATTGATTGGTGCCTCAAACTGACTGAGTCGCGGATCAGACCGGCTGACTGATCAGCGAGTAGACGTTGGCAGCGTCAACCGCCATGCTTGGCGGATGAGTACTTGCTACCTCACCCCAAAGGCGCGCCCCACCGCGACCCCTGGCAAGGGGTACGGCAACGTTGCCATCGAACCGATCGCTGCGGGCGAAGTCGTCGCCGCGTTCGGCGGTCGCTGTGTGACACGCGACGTGTTTGATCTGTTGCCGGTCGGTCAACAGGTTCGCAGCCTGCAGATCGACGAGCATCTGTACATGGCAGGCAGTCTCGAACCGGAGCCTGCCGAGTTCATCAATCACTCGTGCGAGCCCAACTGCTCGGTCAGCGGCAGTGTGGTACTCGTCGCAAACCGCGCCATCAACATCGGTGAGGAACTGGTTTACGACTACGCCACCACAGATGGCAGCGACTACGACGAGTTCGAGTGTGCCTGTGGCACGGCATCGTGTCGCGGCAAGATCACTGGTCACGACTGGATGCTGCCGGAACTGCAGTTGCGTTACCGAGGTTCCTTCAGTCCATATCTGGCCAAGCGCATCGCTGCCCTGGTGCATGTCGGCGCCGAGCGCCGGGCGTTCGCCCTCTAGCCAACCCTCCGCCGGCTTGAAGGTCGCGGCGGACGAAGAGTCGCAGTACCCTCGGGACATGCGAGTCCTGATCGTCGGCGCGGGTGGCGTTGGATCTGCGCTGACGACGATCTGCGCCCGGCGCGATGTCTTCGAGCACATCGTCGTGGCCGACG
>JANOJI010000528.1:0-4071 GCA_031408175.1 Ilumatobacteraceae bacterium | reverse complement strand
CGACGCGCCTCGCTACGACGGCTGCGTCGTTGTTGGTGACGACACGCTCGACCCGGCGCCACTGATCGCGGCAATGCTCGCAGACCTCGACTCGGGTGTCGATCGAGCCGTGATCGCTGCCGGGTTTCACGAGGCGTTCGGGCGCGCAACTGTGGCTCTGGCCGGCACGATCGCAACCGCACAGAGACTCGATACCGTCGCGCTCACTGGCGGCGTCTTCCAGAACGCCCGCCTCACGGATGTGGTCGAATCCGGTTTGCGCAGCAACGGTTTCGACGTGCTGGTGCATGCGACGATCCCGCCCAACGACGGCGGTATCAGCATCGGCCAGGCAGCCGTTGCTGCGTTCACCGGGCATTGAACCGGCGTTCCGGAGCGCTGACGAATCCCCGCCCGCTCACGGATCGTCCCTGTCAGCGCACACAACGACTGTCGTTCAAGGAGCTGACACAGACGGACTCGATCCCCAACGAGCAGATCAATCGCCTCACGCCTCACGCCACACGACCTTGCGGGGGCGGCCAGGTACCACACGTTGTTGTCGTAGGCTGCCAACCGTTGACCCTCGACGAGGGTATTGGGTTCTCCGATCCCGTCTCAGCCGCGGTGGCTCCCGCCGTTGAAACCATTCACCGAGTCCTAGCCGACATCTCCTCCAATGCACAGAAGGAACGCCGATCATGATCTGCAGGCTGCTGTCTCGTTGCTGCTCGCCCTCGTCGCCTCGCTCGTCGTGAAGTCGCTTCCCGACCTCGCCCGCTATCTCAAAATGCGCGAGAAGTAAGGGCCTCGTGGCGCGATACCGGATCCTCCCGACCCAGTCCCGTGTGTGGATCGAAGCGCGTTCCAACGTGCACCCGATCCACACCGAGGCCGAGGGACTCGAAGGGTGGCTCGACTTGGACATCGCCGATGGCACGATCAACGTCGATCGGACGTTGCTCGGTCATCTCGAGTTTCCAGTGGAGAACCTCAAGTCGGGCAACGCCTTCGAGGATCGCGAGTTGAGACGGCGGATCGATGCCCGCCGGTATCCGAGCATTGCCGGCGATCTCAAGACGATGAAGCAGAGCAACGAACCGGCGAGCTACATCGTTGGCGGCGACCTCACGTTCCGCGGCGTCACGCGCCGATACGAAGACGCGATGACCATCGAAGTGGTCGACGACGGAAGCCTCTCCCTCTCGGGGAGCTCAACATTCGACATCCGTGACTTCGGCATGGAGCCGCCACGGATCTTGATGCTGAAGGTGCAACCCGAGGTCACGGTTCGGGTCGAGATCATCGCCGAGAAGGAGAGCTGACATGTGCCTCGGCATCCCTGGTCAGATCGTGGAGTTGCATCCGCAGCACGACCACCTCGCCCGCGTCGACGTGAGCGGCGTCGGTCGCATGATCAACATCGGTCTGCTCGAGGATGAGCAACTCATGCCAGGTGATTGGGTACTCATCCACGTCGGTTTCGCGATGTCGAAGATCGACGAGGAAGAGGCCGCACTCGCCCTCGCCTCGCTGCAGATGATGGGAGAGATCTTCACCGACGAGATCGACGCATTGATGACCTCGCCGACGACAACAGTCGCAGGAGTTACAACGAGGGCCGTGGCGGAGGGATGTTGATCGAGCGCCTGCAAAACCGCTGGAAGCAGCCCGACATCCGTGACTGCGCTGCGGCCGACCGGATGACGCGCCGGTGAAGTTCGTCGACGAGTACCGCGACCCGGTGGCGGCGCGCCACTTGGTTGCGCGGATCGCCGACCTCGCCGGCGCCGACCATTTCAAGTTCATGGAAGTGTGTGGTGGTCACACTCACACCATCTACCGGCACGGTATTGAACACATCCTGCCTGAGCAGGTCGAACTGGTGCACGGGCCCGGTTGCCCGGTGTGCGTGATCCCGATGGGACGTGTCGACGACGCCATCGCCATCGCCGAGACACCGGGCGTCATTTTCACCTCCTTCGGCGACATGATGCGCGTGCCGGGCAGCAATGGCAATCTGCTGGGCGCCAAGGCCCGCGGCGCCGACGTGCGGTTCGTGTACTCGCCACTCGACGCCTTGCAGATAGCCGTCGACAATCCCGAGCGCGCCGTCGTGTTCTTCGCGGTCGGCTTCGAGACCACCGCGCCTTCGACCGCCGTGACATTGCTGCATGCCCGCGACGAGGGCGTGACCAACTTCCACGTGTTCTCCAACCACGTCACGATCGTGCCGCCGATCAAAGCCATCCTGGAGTCGCCCGACCTGCGCCTCGACGGATTCCTCGGGCCGGGGCACGTCTCGACGGTCGTCGGCAACCGGCCATATCGGTTCGTGCCCGAGCAGTACGGCAAACCACTGGTGACTGCGGGTTTCGAGCCGCTCGACATCCTGCAGGCGATCGTGATGCTGCTGGAGCAGATTCGCCAAGGCCGATGCGAGGTCGAGAACCAATACTCGCGAGTCGTTCGCGATGAGGGCAACCCTCGGGCACTCGAGATCCTCGCCGAGGTGTTCGAACTTCGACCCCACTTCGAATGGCGGGGCCTCGGTTTCATCTCGCAAAGCGCATTGCGCCTACGGTCCGAGTTCGCCCCCTGGGACGCCGAATTGCACTACCAGGTCCCTGGTGTGCGAGTTGCGGATCCGAAGGCCTGCCAGTGCGGCGAGGTCTTGAAGGGGGTGATCAAGCCGTGGGAATGCAAGGTGTTCGGTACGGCCTGCACGCCCGAGACCCCCATCGGAACCTGCATGGTTTCGTCAGAGGGAGCCTGCGCTGCGTACTACAACTTCGGTCGCCTCCACCGCGAGGCTGCAGTCACGCTCGGCCGTTTGCGCTAGATCCATTCGACAGATGATCGAGCAGTTCGACCTGCGCATGGCGAAGTAGCGTCTGGTCAGCCTGAACGGAGGATCACCGATGGGACGCTTCCACTACCATGCTGACGGCACGGGTCATTCGCATGATGACGGCGGGCACGATCACGGTGTCGGTGATCACAGCGGCTACCAGACCGGCGGCTTGCGCGTCGATCTGCTGGAGAAGATCCTCGGTGAGAACGACCGCACCGCCGAAGCAAACCGCAGTGACTTCCACGAAGCGGGCGTGCATGTTGTCAATCTCATGTCGTCACCGGGCGCCGGCAAGACCACGTTGCTACGCGAGGTGCTGCTGCGACTGGGAACTTCGCTGCGGGTAGGCATCGTCGAGGGCGACATCGAGACCTCGATCGACGCCGATCGACTTGCTGGCCTCGGTGCACCCGTGTCACTGGTCAACACTGCCAACGGCTTCGGCGGAGAATGTCACCTCGATGCCACGATGGTGCGCTCGGCCCTGCCCCGACTGCCGCTCGCCGACCTCGACATCGTCGTGATCGAGAACGTCGGCAACCTGGTGTGCCCGGCCGAGTTCGACGTAGGTGAGCACGCGCGGGCAATGGTCTTCTCGGTGACGGAGGGCGAGGAGAAGCCGTTGAAGTATCCGGTCATGTTCCGATCGGCCGATGTGGTGATCGTCAACAAGATCGATCTGCTCCCCCACCTCGACTTCGATCTCGATCTGTTTCACTCGAATCTTCGCAACGTCAATCCCAATGTGCGCAGGATCGAGACATCTGCCAGGACCGGTGCGGGCGTCGACGAGGTGTGTGACTGGATTTCGTCGTTGGCCCTCCGCGAATGACAACGGTCCGCCGCAAGCACGCCCCATCCATCTATCCCACCGCCCGGCCGCCTGCTGCATCTCACGGAACCGGGACGCTCTCCAGCCGCAACTTCAGGCGCTGCAGGTCCTTGCGAAGGCCAGAGCTCAACGCGTTTGCCAGGACTGGACGCAGGAGCCGGTAGAAACCGGTCGGATGCAACTCGACGTGGTACGTGAAGACTGATCCCTCGCCCGACTCCGTTGCCTCGACTCGCCGCAGGCCCGACACCAGCCCCGTAGTGCCGCGTCCGCTGAACCGATAGCCGACTCCCGGCTCGACATCGAAGACGGTGGCGTTGGTGACGAACGATCTGCCAGACGAACGGAGCACCTCTCGGACTCGCGTGCCGTTCTGCGGCCGACCGGCGGGATCGGGGGTCATCTC
>JANOJI010000446.1:0-1923 GCA_031408175.1 Ilumatobacteraceae bacterium | reverse complement strand
GGTTCATGAACCGCAACACGGGCGAGATCAAAGAGCAGACCGTGTTCATGGGCGACTTCCCGATGATGACCGAGAAGGGCACGTTCATCATCAACGGCACCGAGCGCGTCGTCGTGTCGCAGCTCGTGCGCAGCCCCGGCGTGATCTTCGAACCGGGCGAGCGATTCCGCCTTCGTAACCTCAGCAAGCACCAGCTCGTCAAGGGCACGGTCCACCCGTACCGCGGTGAGTGGCTGGAGTTCGACGTCGAGCACAAGCCGGGCAAAGACGTCACCGCCGGAACCCGCGTCGCCCGCAAGCGGCGCATGGGCATCTTCACCCTGCTACGCGCATGCGGCTACGACGAAGAGCACGCCCCTGGCTTCCTCGAGCGCTTCGTCGCCCAGTTCGACTTCCTCGAAGGCCAGTGGGAGAAAGAAAAGCACGTCGCCCCCACGCAGAACGAGGCGCTGGTCGAGATCTACAAGCGTGCCCGCCCCGGCGAGCCGCCGACCGTCGAGTCGGCGCGTGCGTACTTCCGCAACGCTTTCTTCGAAAACCGTCGCTACGACCTCAGCCGCGTCGGCCGCTACAAGCTCGACCGCAAGCTCGGTGGCGAGGTTGCCAAGCTCGATGAGCTGTTCGGCAAGGGCACCCGCGAACTCGGTTCGTTCTTCCGTAGTGAAGGCGACGATCCGACCAAGCGCAGCATGAACAGCGACCCCGACGACACCGACGTGTTGCGCCCCAACGAGATCGTTGCCGCCGTCAGCTACATGCTGCACCTCGTGAAGCAGGAGCCGGGCTACCGCCTCGACGACCAGGACCACTTCGCCAACCGCCGCATCCGCAGCGTCGGTGAGCTGATCCAGAACCAGGTGCGCATCGGCCTGAGCCGCATGGAGCGCGTGGTGCGCGAGCGCATGACCACCCAAGACGTCGAGGCCATCACCCCGACGACGCTGGTCAACATCCGCCCGGTCGTGGCCGCCATCAAGGAGTTCTTCGGGACGTCGCAGTTGTCGCAGTTCATGGACCAGGTCAACCCGTTGTCGGGCCTGACCCACCGTCGCCGTCTGTCGGCGCTCGGACCAGGCGGTCTCAGCCGTGAGCGTGCCGGCTTCGAAGTGCGCGACGTGCACTTCAGCCACTACGGCCGCATGTGCCCCATCGAGACTCCGGAGGGCCCGAACATCGGCCTCATCGGTGCGCTCAGCACCTTTGCCCGCGTCAACCCCTACGGCTTCATCGAGACGCCGTACCGGGTCGTCAAGAACGGCAAGGTCTCGGGTGAGATCCGTTACATGGCCGCTGACGAGGAAGAGAACTACGTCGTCGCTCAGGCCAACACCCCGATCAACCCCGACGGCACGTTCAAGGACGCGCGCGTGCTCGTGCGCCGCAGCCCACAGGCTGCGAGCCTCGAAGACCTGCGCAAGATGCTGGAGGCTGAGAGCTTCTTCGGCGCCACCACCGACATCGCCTCGGTGCCGCCGATTGAAGTGCAACTCATGGATGTCAGCCCGAAGCAGATCGTTTCGGTCGCTACAGCATTGATCCCGTTCCTCGAGCACGACGACGCCAACCGGGCCCTGATGGGCGCCAACATGCAACGCCAGGCCGTTCCGCTGGTGCGCGCCGAGGCCCCGTACATCGGCACCGGAATCGAAGATCGCGCTGCGCGCGACGCCGCCGATCTGATCCAGGCCACGGGCGACGGCGAGATCACCGAGGTCAGCGGTTCATCGATCACCGTGACCTACAAAGTGACCGACGGCCAACCCGGCGGCAAGCGGGTGTACCCGCTCAGCAAGTTCCGCCGCAGCAACCAGGACACGTGCATCAACCATCGCGCCCTGGTCAAAGAAGGCGACAAGGTCGTGAAGGGCACGATCATCGCCGACGGTCCCTCGACCGATCATGGCGAGCTGGCGCTCGGCAAGA
>JANOJI010000425.1:0-11729 GCA_031408175.1 Ilumatobacteraceae bacterium | reverse complement strand
TGCTGCGTATGCGTGCCCATCCGCTACCAGAGGCCCGGCAGTACGCAGATCTCATGCTCCACGAGTTGCGCAAGGTCATCCCAAGCTTTCTTCGTCGAGTCGACATCGCCGATCGGGGCGGTCGCTGGACGAACTATCTCTCGACGACACGCGAGCGAACAGCCGAACTGGTCGACTCGCTGTTCGGCGGCACACCGGTCGAGCACGCCCCATCGGTGCAACTCGTCGATTGGGATCGCGATGCCGAAGACAAATTGCTCGCAGCGATTTGCTACACGCACACCAATCTGCCCGAGACGCAACTGCTGCAACGTGTCCGCACCCTCGGGCCCACCGAGCGTCTCGCCTTGATCCGCGCCTACATCGGTGAGCGGGAAAATCGCCGGCACAAGCCGGGACGCGCCTTCGAGCGTGTGGACTACCGGTTCGATGTTCTCAGCGACTACGGCGCTTTTCGTGACCTGCAACGGCATCGAATGTTGACCATCGAGTGGCAACCGTTGACACCGAATCACGGCTACGTGCGACCGGATCTCATCGACGAGGCCGGCATGACCGACATCTTCGACGATGCCATGGCCCGCTCGGCCGCGCTGTACGACCTCCTCAAGGACGAGTATCCGCACCAGGCCAGCTATGCGGTGTCGATGGCATATCGGCTGCGGTATTCGATGCAGTTCAACGCCCGCGAGGCCATCCACATGCTTGAGTTGCGGTCGTCGCCGCAGGGGCATCCCGCCTATCGCCAGGTCGCTCTGGAGATGCATCGGCTCATCGGTGAACAGGCCGGACACCGAGCGATTGCCGACGCGATGAACCACATGACCACGCAGGCGCCCGAACTCGAACGCCTCGAAGCAGAGCGTCGCGCCGAGGTGAGGCGCGGTCAAACGTGACACCTGCTCGCCCACTGTGACCGTTGTCACAGACCGGAGGAGCAGGGTCAGTCGCTAGCCGCCGTAGTATCCCCGCCCGCGCCCAGAGTTACCGCATGACCACGAAGGACTACAGATGGCTGACGATGAAGAGGTGATTGGGCCCGACGAGGACTTCGAGGAAGAGGCGGACGAAGAGGAACCTGCCGAACTGACCGACGAAGACCTCGACGAAGAGGCGCTCGTCGAGGACGACGAGTTCGGTGAGATCGAAGATCCGTTCGACGCCGATGCCGACGTCGATGTCGATGTCGATGTCGAAGACGAAGACGACGACGCCGAGACCGAGGGGCCAGTCCGCAAGTCGGTCGCTACCGAGGAAGACGATGACGACGACGACATCATCGCTCCCGACGACGTCGAGGCCGATCTCGACACGATCCTCAAGGATCGTCTGGTGGCCGCCGACGACGAGGGTGGCGAAGACGAAGAGGACGAACCGGAGGATCGCAGCGAATCGAGTGATCGCCTGCAGCCCAAGCGCGCCGACGAACGGCTGTGCCCGAGCTGCTTCCTGCTGGTGCGCAACAGCGCGCCGATCTGTCCGGTCGGCGACGACGAGTGCCCGCTGTTCAGCTGACCCGATGAACGAGGTGATCCGTCGCGCCGAGATCACTGACGCATCACAACTCAGCGAACTCGAAGCCGCTGCACGCCATCATCTGATCCACCAGCGCGGGGGCGCCGCGCTGCTGGCCGAACAATTGGCGATCGGCGACTGGGTTCCGGTGATTGAGGATCACGCGCGCTGGATCGGTGTCGCCGAACTCGACGGATTCGTGGTCGGGTATCTCGAATTGGCGGTCACGGGTGACATCGCGGTGGTGCGACAGGTGTACGTGCAACCCGAGGCGCGGGAACTCGGGTTCGGCGACGGCTTGCTCGACGCTGCCAGGCAGGAGGCGCAGCGGCACGGGTGCGGTGCGCTCGAGGGCTTTGCTCTGCCGGGAGATCGCGAGACGAAGAACCTCTACGAACGTGCAGGTATCACAGCCCGAAAGATCATCGTGTCGACCCGGCTCTAGCAGCGGCTACCTGGCCTGCCAGTTGGGGGCTCGTTTTTCGATGAATGCGGTAAGGCCCTCCTTGGTGTCTTCCGACGCAAGGATCTCGGCGAAGCCTTCGTTGGTCATCTTCTTCAGAGTTTCGTCGTCTTCGTACGCCGATGCCAAGACGACCTTGCGACTGGCGCGTACCGCTAGCGGAGCTGCTGCACAGATCTGCTCGGCGAGTCTTGTGGCCGCTTCCACCGCTTGCCCGGGGTCGACAACGCGATTGACCAGGCCGAGCTCGTACGCCCGCTGCGCCGGAAGTGGCTCGCCGGTGAGGATCACCTCCATCGCCGCGGCGCGCCCAATGGCGCGCGGAAGGCGGAACAGTCCGCCGGCGCCGGCGATCAGGTTGCGCTTGACCTCGGCGAGTCCGAATGCCGATCGGGTGGTGGCAACGACCAGGTCTGCGGCGAGCACGATCTCGCAGCCGCCTGCAGTGGCGAGCCCATCGACGGCGACGATCACCGGCTTGACGCGATCCCGGTAGACGAACCCGGCGAAACCACCACGGCGTGTGTTGAGGGCGCCGGCCTGCCCGGAGCTGATCGCCTTCAGGTCTGCGCCGGCGCAGAAGACCGGCCGCTCCTGTCCCTCTGTGTTTGCGGTCAGAATGCCGACCCACACGTCGGGGTCGTTCTCGAGTTGGTCGATCGCTGCTTCCAGGCCGGCCGCGACGTCACCATTCACCGCATTGCGGGCTTCGGGACGATTGAGGGTGATCAGGCCGATACGGCCGCGGGCTTCGTACAGGACGATGTCGCTCATGCCACCGACTGTACGGGTACTCACCACGGTGCGGCGAACCCTCGACCGGGATGTCCGTCGGGTCGGCGACGGGCTCCAGTCCCACTCCCGGCCCCTTCCGGATCGTCTGTGTCAGCGCACAGAGCGACAGGTCGTTCAGGGCGCTGACAGGGACGAAACGTCGTCGACCGGTGACTCGTCGACAACCGGTGTTTCGTCGACTGCGGCGGGCGGGTCCTCCGCCACTGGGGCTGCCTCGGCAGTGGGCTCGACGATCAACATCTCCTCGGGCGCTGGCAACGGGTCAGGGGCGGGAGTGGCCGCGGCGGGCTTTGGGGCCCGCGGTGGCGCTGGCGCCTTGGCCGGCTTCTTGGGTGCGACAGGTCGGGTGGGTCGCAGGGGCTTGGGTGTCGAAGCGCCCTGGCTGACCGTGATCTCGAACAGTGCGGCGATCTGCGGCAGTAGGGGACCGACACGCTTGACCGTCGCCAGCAGCTCGTCGCTGACCTGCGTCGGCTTCGCAGTCGGCTGAACGTGCGTGCGCACGGGTGAGAATGCTGCCGCCTCGAGTACGGCAACCCAACGGTCGGGAAGAGCGTCGGTCGTGAGGTTCGCTGTCGTCGCCGTGGCCAACTTGCCCGCCAGTTCGACAGGGAAACGCACGCCTGCTTTCGGGGGCTGCGATGAGAGCTTCAGTGCTCGGATGACGCGACCAACGCCAATTGCGGCGTCGATGTCTTCGAACCACAGCGCCAGTTCGCTTTCCTGCTTGGTGATCAACGCCGCTTTCAGCTCGGTCGCCACAGCTCGCGTCGATTCATCGCGGGCGACCATCGGGTCTTCGCCTGCGGCCACGACACTGCGCAGGTCACGGAGATCGAGTTCGTCGATGTCGGCCTTCGCCGCATCGGCCCGATCGAGCCATTCGGCAACGCGCAGTCGCGGCAGCAGACCCTCTGCCATCGAGAGCAACCCTGCGGCCGGTACCTCTGGCTTGCCTTCGGCCCTGAGCCGAGTGTTCTGTTCGTTGACCGCTTGGCGCACCGCAGGCAGACCGCCCTGCAACGCGCGCTCGGCCACGGGACGCTGCTCCTCGGGAAGGTCGGCGAGCACGGCATTTCGATGGACGCGGCCTGGCTTGAGACGTTTTGGTTTTGGCCGCTGCGGCAGTTCTGGCGGTGCCGTGAAGTTGGGACGGGTGCGTCGATCGGGGCGGGTGCTTCCACCGGGCCTGTCGCCGCCAGGGCGATCGGTGCGCGTCGCCGCGCCATCGCGACGTGGTGGCCGGTCGCCGTCGCGACGCGGTCGGCGGTCACCGGCGGGGCCGTCGCGCCGCGGTGGTCGGTCGCCCCGGTCCCCTCGATCACTGCGATCGCGCTGGGCCAACTGCTGGGTGACAGCCTCGAACGGCTTGTTGCTGGGGATGAGATCGAGGAGGCCCGACTTCTCGGCCTTCTCCTTGTTCGTCGACACGGCCAGGATTGTCATGCCATCGAGCTCGATTTCGGCATCGGCTTTGAGCACGGAACCGATCTTGGAACCATCGGGCAGCAGTGAGCCGTCGAGCACGCCCTTTGGTGCGCGTGCGCCTGCGGCGCGCCATGTCCACGTGCCATCCGGGCGCGCGCTGGTGAGCTCGATCTCGATCCTTCGGGACATAGGCCCGCAACGGTATCTGGTGCAAGCCGCTTCGCTCCACCGTGATGTGCGGTTGTCGCGGTGAATGCATAGCTCACTACGGTTGGAGATCGTGCCCATCTATGCGCTCGGCGATCAGGTGCCATCCATTCACCCCGATGCCTACATCCATCCCGATGCGGTCGTCATCGGTGCCGTGACCATCGGAGCGAACAGTTCGGTGTGGCCTGGCGCTGTATTGCGTGGCGACGATGGCGGGATCTTCATCGGCCAACGCACCAGCGTGCAGGACGGCTGTGTGGTGCACACCACTGCCGAACATCCGACGGTTGTCGGCGACGATTGTGTCATTGGCCATCTCGCTCATCTCGAGGCGTGCACGGTCGAGCCCTGGTGCCTGATCGGTGTCGGATCCATAGTCCTGCACCGCGTCGTGGTCCACAGCTGGGCGATCGTTGCTGCAAATGCAGTCTTGCTGAACGACACCATCGTGCCGTCTGGTGCGCTGGCGGTGGGTACACCAGCGGTCATCAAGGCGGATCGGGCCAGACGCGAGGACATCGAACGCGGCGTTGCCACGTATGTCGAACGCGCCGAAGCCTTTCGCGACATGTTGCGACGCATCGACTGATGCTGGCCCTCGTGGTCTCGGCGAGTGGTGATGAGGTCGAACTTGCCGCAGATGCGTTGTGGTCGCTCGGAGTCGTAGCAGTCGAGGAGCGCATCGCGGGCGACCACGTCGAGCTGTGGACGTCGCTCGGCGACGATGCCGCGGCGGTGACGGGTGCGGCGGCTCAGCGATTGGCGGCGTGGAACTGGCGCTTCGTCGAAGTCGACGAGGCGGTCGCTGATACGTGGCGCGAATATGCCGAGCCGGTTTGGATCGACACCGACCTGGTGATCTGCCCGGCCTGGGTGTCGTTCGACGCGGCTCCCGGTGTGGTGGTGCTGCGGATCGAGCCCGGCTCGACCTTCGGGCTCGGCGATCACCCGACCACGGTGTTGTCGATGCGCGCTGTCCGCGCCGCGCTGCACGCAGGTTCGTCGATCCTCGACGTTGGCTGCGGGTCCGGCGTCCTGGCGATTGGCGCTTGCCTACTCGGCGCATCGCACGCGACGGCTATCGATGTCGCACCAGCGGCGGTACCGACAACGCACGCCAATGCTGTCGCCAATGCTGTGGAGGATCGTGTTCGTGTGTCATGCACACCGCTGGCCCAGGTCGATGGACGGTTCGACATTGTTGTGGCCAACATTCTTGCCCCGACGCTGATCGACCTCGCAGATGACCTTCGTCGCGTCCTGGCGCCCGCAGGGGTACTGATCATCAGCGGTGTTCTGGCCGAACGTCACGACCACGTCGAAGCCGCGTTGGCGCCCCTGCGACGCACACGCCGTGACACGCTCGACGGATGGGCCGCTATCACGTTCAACGCATCAGGCTAGGAGCGCAGGAGCGACGAGACGTCGAGCACATCCAACGCCGGAAGGTAGCTACGCACTGAATCTCGCCGGAACTGCGTGCACAGGTCGTGACGGAAGAATCGAGCACCCTCACGTACGACATAGTTGAGGATGAAGAAGCGATACACCTCGGGCAGGAAGACGACCTCGTCGTCACTCATCGGAAAGACGCTTCGATACGCAGCGAGGAAGGCGAGGAACGACGGTTCGACCAGGGTGTGCGGGCCGTATGTGAAACGGGTTCGGTCACCGGTGCTGCTCGACACGCGCGACAGGAAGTAGAAGTCGAGCAATCGTGGCTCGATGCGAAACCAGTCGTAGTCCCATCGGCTGTAGAGCCGGAACCGGCCATCTGGTGCGGTGTCGACCGAGAAGTTACCGAGGTTCCAGTCGATCAGGATCGGGATCTTCGGCCATTCGTCGTAGCCAACTTCGACCAGGCGCTCGAGAAAGCGATGGGTATGTTTCCACAGCACCCCGATCGCCTCCGGTGGGAGCTCGAAGTTGCGTGTCGCGAACGGGCTCTCGAGGAGATCGAGCAGATGAATGGCATCGCTCTTGATGGTCTTCGATGCGCTGGGAAGGGTTGGGGCGATGTCGGTGCAGGCCAGATGGAACTCGGCGATTTCCGTCGCCAGGTTCTCGATCTGCCCGGTGCTCAGGATGCGAGGCAGAGCATCACGACGTGGGACGTCGTCGTAGAACACGGCCCACATGTGCTGGTCGTACCAGGTGAAGATGCGGCCGTCCCGGCTCCATATATCGGCGAGCATTCCCTTGAACCGCGTGGTGTCCAACCACCTCGCGCAACGATTGAGCTGCTCGTGGTCCTCGACGAACAAGAAGTACGAGCCGTATGACGACACCTTGCTGACGACCGTCGAGCCGTCGTCGAGGTGCAGTCGATAGACGCGGTTGGTCGAGACGTTCGCGCTGACCTCGTCGGCGCCGCGGATCGAGCGACAGTCGCCGAAGGCTGCCCAAGCCGCGTCAACGGCCTGACGGTGGGAGGTCGCGCCGCTCATGCGGCGATCGTAGGCGCTCGGCTAGCCGACGTTGCGGGCTCGCACGCCGATCGGAGCGATCAGTCGGTAGCCGGCGGAGTGGCGTCGGTCTTCGCTCTCGCCACCCCAGAACCCGTACTCGTGGTTCGTCCTGGCGTACTCCTGGCACGCGCTATGGACAATGCAGCTGTCGCACACGGATTTGGCCGCTGCCTCGCGCCGATCTCGGGCCTGGGGCCGCTCGGCGGGTGGAGGAAAGTACAGGTGCGTGAGCCCTTTGCACGCCGCCTGGGTCATCCAGCGATCATCTGTGAGCACTCGATGGAAGAAGATCTCCACCGCGGCCATGTGAACCCCCTCGTGCGACTGTGTGCGGTACTGCAGGTTGCGCTGCACCGCCCCCAAGGGCACCCAATCGGCCAGCACCGCCAGACTAAGTCGGCATCGACGGCGAGTCAATTGTAGATTGCAAGGAAATTCACGAGAGCAAGTGCCGCACTCCGGTGGCGAACTGCTCGACGTCGTCGAGGGTGGTATCCCACGACGTCATCCAACGCACCTGGGCGCTGCTGACATCCCAGTCCCAGAAGAATGACCAATCCTGCAGCGGCTTGATTGCTTCCGCAGGGAGGGTCGGAAAGACGCTGTTGACGGCCGGGGGACCGACGTGGACGACCGACGCGATGTCGGAAGTCAGATGGTACAAGCGGGTGCTCAGCGAGTTGGCGTGCTCGGCGAGGTGGATCCACCGGTCGCCGTCCAGTAAGGCGGTGAACTGAGCGGCGACGAAGCGCATCTTGGACGGCAGTTGATTGACCTGCTTGCGCAGATACTTGGCACGCTTGGCCAGCGCCGGGTTGAGGAAGACCACAGCTTCTCCGCCCGCCAGCCCGGCCTTCGTGCCGCCGAAGCACAAGACGTCGACGCCAGCATCGACGGTGAACGAGCGTAGTGTGGCGATCGTGCCACCGAGAGCAGCGGTGGCGTTGGCCACGCGGGCTCCGTCCATATGCACGACCATGCCCAACCGGTGGGCCGCCTCACACACCGCCGCGACCTCGTCAGGCGTGTACACCGTGCCCAGCTCGGTGCTCTGCGTGATCGATACGACTCCCGGCTGAGCATGATGCATGTCGCCCTGGAATCGAGCCAAGGCCTCGATCTGGTCAGGGTGCAGTTTGGCGCCGGGCGCTGGCACCGGCATGATCTTGGCGCCGAGCGCGCGCTCCGGTGCGCCCGTCTCGTCGACGGCGATGTGCGCCCACTCGGTGCACAACACGAAATCGGCCGGTTGCACCATTGTTGCCAGTGCCATGACGTTGGCGCCCGTGCCGTTCCACACCAGAAAAGCCTCGGACGTGGGGCCGAACATGTCGCGGAACGAGGCTTCCACTTCGGCGGTCCACGGGTCGGCGCCGTAGGCCAAGGCATGGCCGGAGTTGGCAGCCACGATCGCCTCGATCACGGCCGGGTGGGCGCCAGCGGCGTTGTCGCTCGAGAAGGCCCGTTGCGGGGCCGGAGGCATGGTTGCGATGCGCTGGGCGAGGTTGGAGGTCACGGCTGCCATTCTGCTCTGGCACACATCAGACACCGAAGCGTGTCGTGATCACCCGGCCGCGACGATCGCTCCCGCTCGGGGCCAGGTCGCTGACGACGAACGTCCGTTGCAGCCACCGGTCTGTGCCGTCGAAACGCGGCGTGAACGGGCTGCGCCCATGGACGGCGACAGCGTTGTCGACGATCAGCAGGTCGCCAGATTCGAGGGCGACGGCGGTGTGGCAGGCCGCCGTTGCGTCGCCGAGTGCTCGAAGCGCATCGTCGGCCTGCTCGTCGATGCCGATCATCAGATCCGCATCAAAGACCATCGAGGGACGACGAGGGTCGCCGGTCAGCACGGGCATTGGCGCGCCCAGCACGCTCGCTCGTCCATCGAGGTAGCTCTCGTCGACAGCCGTGCGAAAGCGAGGCTGGAACAACACCTCGACCACATCGGCAGCAAGCTGCGGCAGGACTTCGAAGATCGATGACAACGTGGTGAGCGCCTCGCGGTCGCCCCGTAGGCACAGGAGCAGGAGGTAGCGGGGTCGATAGGGATGGAACGCGGCCTCGGTATGGAACATCAACTGCACCTTGGACGACGTCGACACCTGCCTGTCGATGGCAGTTCGGGTGGGAACGATGTTCTGCACCAGGTCGCCGCCGTGCTCGGGCTCGTACCCCACCGGCTGGCCGAGCCGCCGGGCGATGGTGAGCAGGGTGAACTCGCTCACCGTGTCCTTGTCGGCCGGAGTGGTGGGCGTCGGGGGAGTCTGTGGCACCACGCCAACCGGCAGTCCGCGCAGCAACATCGCCCCCGACTGGTGTGCTTGGTCGGTGAAGTCGACGAGTGCGTCGTGAACGACTGGTGGAAGCAGTTTTGCCGCGTGACCGGTTGCGCGGACGAACCGCTCGGTGCCAGCCGGGCATTGGGGAAAACGCATCGTCGGCCACCGCGTGGATTCGATCGCGATGGGTTGCGCATGGTGTGTCAGGGTGCTCATGGCCGTCCGTTCCGGGTCCCGCAACTGGGTGGAGTGAATGTTCCGATCCCGATGATATCAGGAACAAACGAGTCAGTCATGTGGCAACAGCTATGCTCTGCGGCCGTGGAAGTGGCAGATCGCATCGGCAGGACGAGTGAGAGCCTGACGAACGCCGAGCGACGCGTTGCTGAGGTGGTCCTGGCGAATCCACAGCTCGTTGCGTTCGGCACAGTCGCCGATCTGGCCGAGGGCGCTGGTTCAGGAGCGGCGACCGTGGTGCGCCTGGCCACCAAGCTCGGCTTCGAAGGCTTCAGTGCCCTGCAGGCATCGGTTCAACAGGACCTTGCCAACCAGTTGCGCCCGGCCGCCGAGCGAATTCGTGATCCCGCCGTACACGACTCGTTGAACCGACACTTGCAGCTCGAGATCGGCAACGTGCAGGCCACGCTGGGTGAGATCGATCAGGCTGCGCTTGCCGACGTGGTCGAACACCTGGCTGACCCAGCACGGCGGATCTATGTGTTGTCGGGCGACGCGTCGCACGGTGTCGCCGCCCAGTTCGTCGGCGACCTCGACGCACTGCGAGCCAACGTGGTGATCGTCAACGGCAACGAGGTCGCTGTTCGCCGCACGGTCGCGTTGATGGAGGAGAGTGATGTTCTCGTCACGATCGACCTGCGACGCTACGACCGGTGGCTGGTCGACGCGGCCCGCACGGCATCAAAGGCAGGGGTCTGGACCGTGGCGATCGCCGACAGTGTTCTCTCGCCGATGGCAGCGTGCGCTCACCGCACACTCGTGGTCACCGCGGCTGGCGCCGGGCCGTTCGACAGCCACGTCGGCACGCTGGCCTTGATGAACGTACTGGTCGCCGGTGCTGCCATCCGGCTGCGCGGTGTGGCCACCGACCGCCTCGATCGTGCTGAGGCGGCGTGGCGATCTACCAATGCGCTCAGCGAGCGATAAGGCCTAGCCGGCTGGCACTGCCTGCCACGAACCGTCGGTGGCCGCGCTGGTGATTGCGGCGGCCACCATTTCTTGAACCCGGGCGCCGGTCGCGAAATCTGGCTCAACCTGCCGCCCGTTGCATATTGCGGTGATCCAGCCGCGGGTCATGGCCTCTGTGCGACGGAAGATGTGGCGATAGGTGTCGTGCACATGGCCGCGCGGTGCGCCGCTCCAGGCACTGTCGGGAATGACCAGAGGCCGGGCTGGGCCGGGCTCGCCGGCTCGCAGCCCGCGAACTTCTTGCACGGTGTCCCAGTCGTTCACAGCGTGCAGCGTGCCGTCGCTGCCGTGCAGGTCGAGTTCGTGGATCTGGCCGAATGGGGTGCCTTCCCAGCAGACCGCGCTGACCTGCAACGTGGCCGATGCACCTGACTCGAAGCGGGCCAGGATGACGGCGCTGTCTTCCACCTGGGTGTAGCTGGTGCCATCGGGACGCGGATCGCGGGGAACGAAGTTGTCGCGATTGGCACTGACCGCGGTGACCTCGCCGAGAAACCACCGCGCCATGTCGAGCCAGTGCGAACCGAGATCGCCGAGAATTCCCGATC
Organism: Ilumatobacteraceae bacterium; assembly: GCA_031408175.1. GTDB lineage: Bacteria > Actinomycetota > Acidimicrobiia > Acidimicrobiales > Ilumatobacteraceae > JAENVT01. The sequence goes on along the minus strand of JANOJI010000425.1, from coordinate 814 downwards.
CGGCCTTGGCCTCGTCGAATCGCCATGCGTAGGCGCCGTCGCGTGCGTAGCCGGCGAAGTAGCGCATGCTCAGTTGGTAGGGCCGACCGACGTAGCCATCGACGATCAGCTGTTTGACGAACTGGTTGGTCGGCATGAACCGGTATGTGAATGGGACCATCGTGATTGCATCGCTTGCGATCGCCGCGTCGGCCATCTTCTGGGCCTCGGCGACGTTCAGTCCCAACGGCTTCTCGCAGAGCACGGGTAACCCGCGATCCAGTGCGGCCATGGTGATCGCATAGTGCGTTTCATTCGGCGTGGCGATGATCACTGCGTCGATCTCGCCGCCGCCGAGCATCTCCTCCCAGTCGCTGTAGACGTGGGGGACCGCCCAAGTCTCGGCGACGGTCCGGGCGCGGGCGAGGTCGCGCCCACACACCGCGGTGATGCGTCCGATCGGGTGGTCGGCGAGTGCCGGGAGGTACATCGCGTCCGCCCACCAACTCGTGCCCACGAGCCCGACTCGTACCGTTTGTCCCATCGCGCCAGTCTGGCAGGGGAGTGGTTGTGGTGGGGGAGCCGTGCGTCAGTCGGTGGGAGTGCCGAAGCGGCCGTGGTCGAAGTCGATGAACGCTTGCTGTACCTCTTCGTCGGTGTTCATCACGAACGGGCCGTAACGAGCGACAGGCTCGCCAATCGGTTGGCCGGTCAACACGATGACTTCCGAGAGTGAGGCGACTCCGGTGATGGTGAGTTCGTCACCCTCGATGACGGCGAGAGTGCCCTCGTCGACCTGTGTGTCACCGATCCGGAATCCGCCGGTCATCGGGTA
>JANOJI010000385.1:0-3779 GCA_031408175.1 Ilumatobacteraceae bacterium | reverse complement strand
GAGCAGGGATGGACATACCGCTGCGTTGCCGCGAGCAGGGTGTGGCACCGAGTCAGCGCTTCGACCTCGCAGTTCGGCCCGCAGGCTCGATACCTCCAGGAACGCAATCGGCTGCGGTTCGCCTTCCGATTCGGTGACCCGGCAATGGTTCGACGCGCCCTGTGGCTGTCGATCCGCCGCCTGCGTTGGAACCCACGGCGCACGCATGCCCGCGCACTGATGGCCGGTCTCGGCCTCGCCCCAGCCGCATTGCTGGCCCGCCGCCGCTCGCACTGACCGACCTGCACTGACCGGCAGCGCGCACGGGTCGCTCTCTGTGACCACGGCGTCAAGAGTTCGTCTGTTGTCCGACGCTGCGTCCGCATTCGGGCCTTAGGTCCCTCAAGTCCACATCGCCTTTTTCCGATCTATTCAGTGAAGGGTTGACCACGTGCGTCAGGGGAGAAAAGGCCAGGAAGGCAACGAAATGATGCACCAGCAGATGCGAAAGAACAGGTTCGCAATCTTAGGAGTCTCTGTAGGCCTCGCCGCCGCAATGCTCATCTCCTCGAACGTCAGCGCAGCGGAGCCTGCGCCTCAGTTCATCCCCCAAACAGCCGATTGGTTGACCACCGTCAACTACTACCGGGCGATGGCGGGAGTCGGGGCAGTCGTCGAAGACGCATCGATATCCGCTGAAGCACAGGACCACTCGTGCTACATGCTCTACAACGGCATCAGCCACGACGAGACCCCCGGTCTCCCCGGCTACACCGCCGGTGGCGATGTCGCCGGCAACAGCGGCAATGTCGCGGTTTCCAGCCAGATCAACACCAGCGCCCGCAGCCACATCGAACTGTGGATGACCGGCCCCTTCCACGCAATCGGCGTGCTGCGTCCCAACCTGCAGTCGACTGGTTTCGGCAAGTGTGACCTACCCTCGACGCCGACATGGCACTCCGGCGCGACGCTCGACGTGCTTCGCGGACTTGGCTCGGCACCTCGCCCAGCCGAGCCGATCCTGTTTCCCGGCAACGGCACGACCACCAATCTCTATCGCTTCATCACCGAGTCACCCAGCCCGATGACCTACTGCGGATGGACCGGCACCGCCGGCCTGCCGATCATCGCCATGATGCCGGAAGGGGCGAACAGCCCGTCCGCGACACTCAGTGGCCCCGACGGTCTACCGATCGAGACCTGTGTTCTGTCAGCCGCCAACACCAGCGGTGTCGCCCAGCAGATCCTGCAAGGTGACAACGCGGTTATCGTCGTGCCGCGCACTGTGCTGGCCCAGGGAACCCACAGCGTCGCCGTCAGCACGACAGCCCGCAATGTGAACTGGTCCTTCACGGTCGACCAGGCCGCAGCCATCGGGATTCAGCCGGCTCCGGTCGCCCAGCCCACATCGGCGCCAACCGGGTTCGCCCCGCTGGCACCGGCACGAATCGTCGACACCCGAGTGTCCACCGGAGCCACAACCCTGGTCGGTGGGATAACAACCCGCCTGCAGGTCACTGGTCTTGGCGGGGTCTCCGGCAATGCCCAAGCAGTGCTGGCCAACGTGACGGTGACGAACCCAGTCGGGACCGGATTCCTGACGACGTGGAACTGCTTGGCCGCTCGGCCCGAGGTTTCCACGCTGAACTTCGCGGCGAACGAGACAGCAGCCAACACCGCCACTATCCCGCTCGACAGCAGTGGCCGCCTGTGCGCCTTCAGCAACATGACGACCGACCTGGTCATCGACGTCGGGGGCTACTACTCCGCTTCGGCCAGCGGGCGCTACATGCCGATTTCGCCGGTGCGCCTGATGGACAGCAGGGAAAGCCTCGGCACACCCGGACGGCTCCTCGGCGGTCAAGTGGTCGAACTGCCGGTTGTCGGTGTCGCCGACATCCCCACGAACGCCAGCGCCGTTGCCCTCAACGTCACGGGAATCTTCCCCTCGCTCAACGCCTTCGTCACCGCCTTCCCGTGTGGCGACATCCCGCCGACATCGAGCCTCAACCCGGCAGCCGCCAAGGTCACGCCGAACCTGGTGATCGCCCAGGTATCGCCCGCCGGCACGGTGTGCCTCTTTACCAACGCCGACATCGACCTGGCCGTCGACGCCGTTGGCTACGTCTCCTCGGGGGCCAACAACAAGTTCACCCCGAGCACGCCGTTCCGCTTCACCGACACCCGTGACAACTTCCGGGTCGAGGTCAACGCCGGCCAAAGTGGCACGCGGTTGGCAGCCAGCCAGACGCTGGTCGTGCAGATCGCCGGTGTGCGAGGAGTGCCCGCCAGTGCTCGTGCGATCTCCGCCAACATCACGGCGGTCGACGCCACCAACCGGGGCTTCATCACCGCGTGGCCGTGCGGCGAGCTGCCGATGGCATCGAACGTCAACTACGAGGTCGCCGCAGCAGTGGCCAACGCAGCCGAGCTTCCGCTGTCGTCGAGCGGTGCAATCTGCATCTACTCCTCCAGCTCTGTTCAGCTGATCGTCGACGTCAACGGCTGGTGGAGCTGATCGGCCGTCTGTAGACGTCGGAGTGTCTGCAGCCCACCCGGGGTCTACGGAAACACTCGGATGCGGCGCGAGCATCCATTGTGAAGGGGGTTGACGCGGTGTACTCTTCGCCGAAACGAATCTCACGCCCTGCGTTGCTCTGAACCCTGGTAGCGCTCCTTGTTGTCGAGGAGGTACTACCTGTGAGCCGCATGCAGCGTTGCACCGTTGCTCTCGCCGCCCTGTCGCTCGGCGTCGTGTTCGTTGGATCCGGTATCGCCGAGGCCGGCTTTGGCGCGTCAGCGACTCCGACCTTTCCCACTACGGTAACCGTCGGCGACATCGGTGTGCCGGCCTCCGTCGAGGTCCAGAACCTCAACACAACCCCGGACACGAACACTGCGAACACGGTGTGCAACTTCGGCGATGGCATTCCATGCCCGCCCGGCGACCCCGGTATCACGCTGATCCCATCATGCGCCCAACTCGGCGCCTTTTCGGCATGCACAGGAGCAGATCCCGGCGTGTTCCAGGTCTCACCAACCGGCGTTGGCGACGTGGGCACCGCGTGCGCCGGCATGCCCTTCACCATCACCTTGATCGACCAGGTGTTCGGACAACTGCGTTTCACGCCGCAGCCACTGGGCACCCACGTGGTCCTGCCCAACACGGGCTCGCTGTGCCGGATCAACTTCACATTCGATGTGCTCAAGTCGCCCAGCCTCGACCAAAACCCGCAGTTGCCCGGATCACAGACGGTTCAGGTCGTCGACAACACCCAATCCGGTTCGACGACCGGCTCGGGGACGCGGAACCAGCAGTGGCACAACCGTGCTGCGAGCGATACCGACAATTGCTACGACGGCGTCGGCGAGCATCCCACTTGGTGGCCAATTGTTCGACACGATCGTCGTCTCAGGATTGGTGAACCCGCAGCCGGGGGCTTGCCGCAGCCTCTTACGGCTATTACATCCTGCCGACCTACCCCAGCGACCTGGCCGCCATCCAGTTTGACCGCTCGGGCACCACCCACATTGGCAAATACGTCATCAACCACAGCTTCATCCTGCCCGGTCTGATTGGCGTGGGCACCTCGTGTCTGATTGGTTTCCTGCTGGCGGACTTGAATGGCTTGATCTGAGGCATACCGCATTCACTGCGCTCAGATTTTTGGAATGATCGCCATATTGCCAACCTTTGGTCTGCCAATTTCAACGTCAGGTTAGGTGCACGCAGTTTCGGAAGTCGAATGTCGCCTGAGGTGAGGTGCGCAAGAAACCCGATGCATTCTTGGCAACGCTTC
>JANOJI010000379.1:0-10009 GCA_031408175.1 Ilumatobacteraceae bacterium | reverse complement strand
CTCTCCGGCGTCATCGCCTCGCTCCACGGCTCCACCTTCGGGTTCGGCCTGCTGGCCGCCGGCCTGTGGGGTGTTCGGGTGGTCGACCGCCTGGGCCGGCGTCGTTCGCTGGCCATGTCGGCGGCTGCGATCACCGGCGGCATCACGATGTTCTGCACCGGCCCGGCGTGGCCGATCACGCTCACCGGCACGGCGCTGGCCGGTCTCGGCGGGGCCTTGCTGGTGATGGTCATGCCCGGCCTGATCAGCGACCACCACGGCGAGCATCGTGCCGCGGCGTTCGCCGCGGTCAACGGAGCTCCCGGTCTTGCTGGTGTGGCCTTCAGCCTGGTCATCGGCGCGGCATTGGCCCTGCAGTGGTCGTGGCGCCCTCCGTACCTGATACTGACCGGCGTGATCGTACTGGCCCTCACCTCGGTGGCCTGGCCGGTGGCAGTACCCGAGTCACCGCGGCAGGGAGCGTTCACCCTCGCCCACTTCCGCGACCGAGACGTGTTCGTGCCGTGGCTGCACATCGTCAACGCCGTGATCTGCGAGTTCGCCATCGGGATCTGGGCCGCCACATACCTGAAGGAGGTCGGCAACGCCTCCGGTGGCCTGGCCTCGGCGATGGCAGGCGTGTTCGGCGTATCGATGTTCCTCTCCCGACTGGTACTTCCGACCGTCATGAGATATCTCGGCGATGCCACCATCACGATCAGTTTCATGGTGCTCGCCGTCGGCGCGCTGATGATGTGCTTTGCACCCGGACTGCTGCCGCGGGTCGTCGGACTGTCGATTGTCGGCTTCGGCGGCGCGCCGTTGTATCCGCTGACGGTCGACCGCCTGTACGCATCCGCTGAACACAAGATCGACTCGATCTCCCTCGGTGCGATCTGTGCGCTGGCATCGGGTGCCGCGGTCACCCTCGGTCCCCTGGCACTCGGCATTCTGGCCGATTCGGTCGGGCTACGCCGTGCGCTGTTGATCGTGCCGGTCATCGCCGTCGTTGGTGCGATCACGCAACGTCCTGCCCGCAGCGCTCGCATGGTTGCTGCGGCACTGGACTGAGCGGCACGGCGAAATACAGTCGGCGGAATGGGTTCCACCACCGCTTTGACATCGTCCGACGGCTTCGAGTTGTCTGCCTACCGCGCCGAACCGGAAGGCCTCGCCCGCGGCGGGGTGGTCGTGGTGCAAGAGATCTTCGGCGTCAATGGCCACATCCGGTCGGTCGCCGACCGATACGCGGCAGCCGGGTACCTGGCCATTGCACCAGCGATCTTCGATCGCGAACGGCCAGGCATCGAGCTCGGCTATACCGAGGACGACATCGTCGCTGGTCGCGACATCGCTCGCGGCAAACTCGACTTCAAGACCGTGCTGGCCGACGTTGCCGCGGCCGGCACCATGGCGCGCGACGCGGGCAAGGTCGGAGTCGTCGGATACTGCTACGGCGGATTGGTCACTGCCGCTGCGGCGATCCAGCTCGCCGACGTGTTCGATGCAGCTGTGTCGTACTACGGCGGCGGCACGGTCAGCCTGATCGACGAGGCTCCAGTGGCGCCGATGATCATGCACTTCGGCGAGCGCGACCACGCCATTCCGCTCGACGAGGTGCACCAGATCGCCGCGGCATGGCCCGACGTGGTCGTGCATGTGTACGACGCCGAGCACGGATTCAACTGCGACCATCGCGGATCGTTCAGCGCAGTGCCGGCAGCGATCGCCCAGGCGCGCACGTTCCGTTTCTTCGCCGATCAACTCGGCTGACGACCCTGCAATCCACGCGGTGGACCGTGGGGTCAATACAGACCCGGATGCGCCAATGTCACTCGGTAGAGCCCTCCTCGCGCTGTGATGTACAAGGTGCGGCCGTCGGCGCCACCGAACGCGCAGTTGGCCGGCGGCTGAGGTACGGGGATGACGCCCCAGGCCGCGCCGTCTGGAGCGAAGACCTCGATGCCGCGATGGCTGGTGACGAACAGGTTGCCGGCACTGTCGACCGCCATGCCGTCGGGGACGTCGCCGGTCATCACGAACGTTCGGGCTTCGGACAGGGAGCCGTCGGGACCAACGTCGAAGGTCCACACCAGGTCGGATGTGGAGTCGGAGACGTAGAGCGTTGATTCGTCAGGCGACAGCACAACTCCGTTGGGGGCCTCGGTGGTTGCGCCGCGTCGTTCGGCGGTGATGCCGCCGTCGGGCGCGATGCGGAAGATGCCGCGGAAATCGAGCTCGTGCTCGAAGTCGGCGAAGAGTGGATCTGTGAAGTAGATCGTGCCATCCGAACGGGCGGCAATGTCGTTGGGCCGGTTCAAGCGGACTCCCTCGAATTTGTCGGCGACCGGCATCACTGTCCCGTCGCTCTCGGTACGGGTCACCGAACGCGAACGCTGCTCCGCTGCGAGCAGTCGCCCCTGACCGTCGACTGCGAGCCCGTTGGCATAGCCGCTCGGCTGCCGGTACACAGTGACCTCGTCGTCCGCCGCAACCTGGTAGATGGCGTCGGCGTTCGCATCGGTGAACAACAGCACGCCAGAGGCGGCCATCCACTGCGGCCCCTCGGACCACCCGTAGCCGTCGTCGACCAAGTCGACTTCACTTCGTCCCGCCAATGGGTCGAACGCGGTGATGGTTGCGGTCGGCGCAGCGGTGCCACCGTCACCACAACCGGCACCAAGAAGACCGATCAGTGATGCCGAGACGCCAAGGACGAGAGACTGGCAATGAGACTTGAACGCTGCAGAAGTGGACATCTCGTCGAACCTCACTCGTCGTCCGGACATGTCCGGTGGTACTCACCGAAGTCGCCCATGTAGGTGTCCCATTCGTCCTGTGTCAGGTTGCGGCCGGCCAGCTCGCAGGCGGCCGTCACCCAATGCTCGGGGTCCAGATCCCAGACCAGGAACTCGCGGTCGACACCTCCACCGATCGCCAGCTCTTTGCCGTCGGGTCGAACTGCACCGGCAATGGCCTCCGTGTCGGGGATGATCATCCGGTCGCCGATCTGCTCCCCGCTCGGCACGTCGTAGAGGGTCACGGAATGGTCCTGGCCGGTCGCCAGCGCGACTGACCCGTCTCCGTTGACGGAAACCTCCGTTGATCCCAGCGTCCCGCTCAGGGTGTGGAGCACGTCGCGCGTTTCGAGGTCGTAGACGAGAATGTCGCCTTCGATCGTGGCAGCGACGAGCCGGCCGCCCGATGCGACGGCGAGACGCGCCACGATGCTGGTACCGTTGAACGAGTCAGCCTCGATCTCGCCGAGCTGAGCGCCCGATTGGCCATCGAAAACGAGGGTGCCTTCGTCAGTCGAAACCACCACACGCGCTCCGTCGTCGCTGCCTGATCCGTAGCCGAGCCCGACGACGGAGAGCGTCGGTTCGATCCGCTGCATCGTGTCCTTGTCGATCGTAAAGATGCGGTTCCCGTCGGGTGAGATCCAGAGGCGTTGCTCGCTCTCGAAGGTGGTTCCGCCACAGTACGGACCTGGGCAGGCGACCTCCGCGAACGAGGTCGATGCCGAGATGGTCTTGGTCTCGACGTCGTAGCGCTCGAGGACCAGTGTTCCGTCGGGCGCCACTCTTGGTCCAATCAACGTGCGGTCGCTCGACCATCCGGCGAAGAACCATCCAGTGAGGGAACCAATGTTTCCACCTGTTTCGGCATCGAGTACGGCCAGGTCTGGAGGGTCTTCGGCTGCCGTTGCTCGCCGCGCAATTAGTCGCCGGCCGTCAGGGCTGTAGGAGACAGGTTCGTAGCCGATGCCCAGTCGTCGGCTGACTGGTCCCGAGCCGTCGATACGCCAGCGTGAGACGATCTGCGCCTGGCTGGCGAAGCTGACGAGTTCGGTACCGTTGCGGGCGATCCATAGTGAACCAGCACTGCCGTTTTGCGCGTCCAAGGCACGGACCAGCCCCCCGGTCGCCAAGTCGCGCTCCTCCAGACGACCTGACGCGTCCGCGCAGTACAGCCGATCGATCTGGTCCGCGATCGCGCACGGATCTGATTCATTCACATGGTTGCGAGCAAAGGTCGTCTCATCGGTCTCCCACTTTGGGCTCGGTGACCCGAGATCCCATCGGATCCTCCCCGACGGCCCCTCACCGAGAAGGCTCCTCCCATCGTCGAATGCCGTGAGTAGGTTCGATTTCCCCGGCGGGAACTCGAGCGAGCCGACATCCGCGAATGTGGTCGGATCGACGAGGCGTACGGTTCCGGTTGTCGATCCGACAGCGAGCAGATCACCCTCCACGAAGGCGAGGCCCGCAGTTGTCCACTCGAACGTCGACTCCGGGTGGCGCGGGAGCCCGTCGAGGTGACCGATCTCGTTGCCCTGTGGAATCGAGAACGCGATGACGTCGCCGTCCATGCCACCCGCCAGGTACAGCCGTGTTCCGTCCGGGCTGAAGGTGGCGTTGTCGGTGATGTATTTCACGTAGAGGGTGGTCACGAGTTCGTGGCTCTGCGTGTCGTGCACCCCGATCTCGGTCTCGCCGTAGACCGGGTTGGCGATCGCAGCCAGGAAACGGCCATCGGCGCTGCTGACCAACTTCTGCACGTAGTAGTTGTCACCGAAGGTTGGTGACCAGGGTTCGCCCACGTCGCCGGTGTCGAGGTCGTACGCGTGCATGTGCTTGTCCTCTGGCATGACGAAGGCCGTCGTGCCGTCCGGAAGGACGATGCCCCTCGTCTTGTCGCCTGACGAGTCGGGCAACTCATGCGCTCCGAGTGCGCCAGTATTGGTGGTGAACGTGGAGAACAGGGCCGAACGGGCGCGTGGTGTGTCGGCCATTCGATACGCCTCGACCGCGAGCAGCGCCGCCGTGTCGCGCTGCGTCGCCCGGAGAGAGAGCGATCTGCCGATCAGTGCTTCGAGCAGTGCGGCGTCCGCTGAAATGCGGGCCTGTTGGCGCTGCGTCAGTGCGATAGCTCCGGCTATGAGGGAGAGGACGAGCAGACCAGCAGTCGCAACGAGGCGCCGGCGGAGCCGTCGTGTGTTGCGTCGCTCGCGCTCGAGCGCGGCATCACGCGTCGTTCGACTGGCGTCGATGAAGTCGATCTCGGCGCTGTTGAGCTGGTGACTGTGGTCCGGTAACGCTTCCAGCACAACTTCGAGGCGTGACCCGCGGTAGAGCTCACCGTCGGGTCGCCCTGCGTCGTCCCAGGCGCGCGTCGCGGTCGCGAGGTGTTGGAGTTGGCCGAGCCATCGCCGATCGGCCTCGAGCCATTCGCGAAGTCTCGGCCAGTTGGCCAGCAGTGCTTCGTGAGCGACCTCGATCACCGGCTCGCGGCTTGCGAGGTCGCGATCGGCGACGAGCAGGCGAGCCTCGACGAATCGGTCGGCGACGGTCCGATCGGGTTCGGACAACTCACTGAACCGAGCTCGCCGGCGAGTGTCGGGTGCGCCCTGCCCGGGGGCCACAAGCCGGCCGAACAGTTGACGGGTCTGTGCTCGCATGTTGTCGTCGAGCGAGCTGTAGATGTCCTCGGCTCGACGTCCGATCGCGCCACCCAGGCCACCCAGCTCTTGCAAGCTCCGCGAGGTGACGCAGTTGTCGATGCGGCGCTCGTACAGCTCGGCCATCGCGAACTGCAGCAGTGGGAGGCCGGCCGGGTGGGCGTTGGCCTCGGCAACGATGGCCGTGACGACACCATCGTCGAAGCTGACGCCGTTTCGTTCGGCGGGTCGAGCGACGACTTCTTCCAACGCCTGAGGGCTCAACGGTGGGAGGGCGAATGTTCCGTCGGCGACCATCTGGCCGATCGACGCGTGCTGCAGCGGCCGGTCGTAGAGATCGGCACGAACCGTTGTCACGCAACGAACCCCGAAACTGCCGGCAATGACCACGGCGTTCAGGAAACGCTCTCGCTCGGCGCTGTCGGCCAGTGTCCAACACTCCTCGAACTGATCGATCACGAGCATCAGATTCCCGGTGCCCTCCGCGGCAGCCTCCCTGAGCCAATCGATCGGATCGTTGGTGTCGCTGTCGGTCGCGGCGACCTGGCGAAGCGCCTGCCGCAAGGCAGAGATCGGTCGATCGCCGGGGACCATCGTCGCCACGCGGACGCCGTCGTTGCGAAGCCGCGGCACGAGCCCGGCATGGACGAGCGAGCTCTTGCCGGATCCGGATGGTCCGACGACCACGACGAAGCCGCGCGCGATCACGGTCTGGATCAACGCCGCGGCGACGTCGTCGCGGCCGAAGAAATCGGCTGCGTCTGCTTCAGAGAACGCACGCAGACCCTTGTAGGGATTCACCGCAGCCGACACCGTGGTGCTGAGAGCGCGTACGGCCCGGCGCCGGGACGACCCCGGCGAACTGCTGGAAGGCGAACCCAATGGGGACAGCACGCCCTCGGGACGGCCGACCGCGTCACGCCAAGCGATGATCATCTCGGCCATCGACTCGAACCTCACGTCGGGATCGTTCGACGTTGCCTTGGCGAGCACGGCGTCGAGTGCTTCCGATGGCTCGGAGATCATGCCCGCCAGACTTGGCAGGCGCCAACGGCCGTTGGACTGCATCGCCGACAGCGGCGACGTGCCGGCAAGCAGTTCCCACAACATGCACCCGAAGCTGAAGATGTCGGAGCGAACCGTGTCGCCGCTTCGGTCGATCAGTTCTGGAGCGGGGTAGGCGCGAGTTCGTTCTCCACCCTGAGCGAAGGTTGACGTCGTGACGGCGATGCCGAAATCGGACAGGTAGGCGTTGCCGGCCTCGTCGAACATCACATTCGACGGCTTGATGTCGCAGTGCACGACTCCGGCCGTATGGGCGGAAAGCAATGCGCCGCCGACCTCTTCCACCAACCGACTGACCCGCGCCACACCGAACGGCCCGTCGTTGACCATCGTCGCGAATGCGGTGCCTCCGAGGAGAAGCCGGAACACGAGATAGGCACCACCCGGTTCGCGCCAGTAGTCGTACAGCGGAACGATGTGGGGATGCTCGAGTCTCGCCACGAGTTGTGCCTCGGCCTCGAATCGTTGGATGAACTCAGCGTTGTTGGAGAGATCCGGTCGAATGGCCTTGATCGCGACCTCCCGGTTGGTGCCGGGTTGCGTTGCCGCGAACACCCGGCCGGAGGCTCCCTCGCCAAGAACTTCGTGAACCGAATAGCCGCGCAGCAATCTCGCACGCGAGTTGAGATTCGCAATTGGCTTGCCTGACGCCATCGATCGTTCCAACGCGACCAGGTCATCGGAAGGATCAAGTCCAGTCTCCTCGCCGAGGCGCGTGCGGAACGATTGAAACGCCCGAAGCGCGTCAGCATGTCGACCGGTTGCGAACAACGCCTGCATCAACAATGACATCGGCCGCTCGCGCAGCGGTTGATCGGCGACCAGCCGCTCGAGCTCGGGGATGGCTCGATGGTGATGGCCCATGGCGAGAACGGCCTCTGCGCGTTCCTCCTTCGCCACCGTGCGCATCTCGTTGAGCCGGTTGGCCTCAGCGAGGAGCCACCACTCGGCGCCGAAGTCGCCGTAAGCACTGCCGCGCCAGAGTGCTAGCGCCCGATCGTAGATCTCCAGCGCCCGACCAGGTTCCTCGGTGCCGGCCTCGGCGAGCAGTCTCTCGAACTGCCGCGCGTCGACCAACTCGTCGCCGACTTCGAGGCGATAGCCCTCGTCGACCGTGGAGATCGAGGCCTCGCCAAGCGCTGCACGGAGGCGTGAGACGTACGTCATCACCGAACGCCCGGCGCCGTCGGGAGGCAATCCGTCCGGCCACAGGCAGTCCACCAGGCGTTGTGAGGACACCGATTGCCCGGGTTGCGACAGCAGAAGGGCGAGAAGGCGACGCTGCTGCGGGCCGCCGACTGCGACGACAACATCGGCGAGTTTGGCCTGAACCGGGCCGAGCACTTCGTAGCGCATCGCAGCCTCCAACTCCCTGGGCGAATCGTACGACATGGTGACAGACGTCGTTTGCAGATCGTCAACAACGGATCGCCGCCGTTCGGCCCAACCCCAGCGTGCAGCGGTGGTGTTGACGAGTTGCAACATCACGCCCGTCGTTGTCGCCGTCCTGTGGGGTGCTCCGGCTCACGGTGCCGGCATGACATCGACACTCGCCTCCCTGGCAACCCTCCTCGCTCTGCTGGCTGGAGAGATCCAGTCCGGACACCTTTCGGTTGACGCTGCCGATCCAGCCGTAGCCGACACAGTCCCAGCCATCGATGTACCGGCACCACAGCCCTGGGGCGCCGAGGACGTCAGTCACCGCGGAGGTCGGGCTGCCCGGATCGAACTCGACGACGGATCATCGACCTGGTATCGGCTCGCTTACATCGACGAAGGCACCCGCCTGCAGGTCTTCGAGCACTATCCTGCCACCACCAGCGGTCCCGGATCGGACATGGAGCTGAGTCAGCACGAGGCCTGGCGACTGGCCAATGCGGCAGCCGGAACACCCGCAGGCACGTCCGATCGGTTCCCTGACTCGGCTCGGGTCCGGACCGGCAACGACATGGGATTCTCCGCGGGGTTGATGTTCACCCTCGCCTACATCGACATGCTCACCCCAGGAGCTCTCGTCGGAGATCTTCGCGTGGCCGGCACCGGCGGCATCGGTCCCGATGGCGTTGTGACCCCCGCGTTCGGGATCGAGGTCAAGGTTGCCGCAGCGATGCTGACCCGGCCCGACGTCATCTTCACGACCAGCGCACCAAGCTCGATCGACGATGTGACGATTGTCGAGTCCCAACACACACGGATCGCCGATACCGGGTACACCACCGGCGAATGGCTCAACGTGAGCGGCTACGAACAGACGGGCCGGGTCGCGGGCAGCCACCCAGGAACAACAGCCGTCGTCGTTGTTCACGACCTACGTCAGGCCCTGGCATGGCTGTGCGGACGCACAGACGACACAACCACGTGCGCAGCAGCCCAACGAGCAGCGCTCATTCCCATGGGACCGCAATAGCCACTCCGATCGCGGCTACCACGTGACCGATGCAATCAGACCGAAGCGACGGCCTTGTGTCCGGAAACGTCGCGTAGCCCCCAGGACGAGCCCGACAACACTGCGGCGCAGAGGATCAGCACCAGCATCGTCACCGCGCAACTGGTGTAGGCAACCGTGCGGCCGAAGTGTTCGTAGACCTGGCCGATGACCGTCGCGGTGATGCCGGCCGTCAACGTCTCCACGCCACCGAGCAAACCCTGCGCGCTGGCCTGGCGCTCACCGGGGACAACCAGTCCCACCGCCACGCCGCAGCTGCTGACGGTGAAGCCATCGTTCGTGGCGTGCACCAGCGAGATTGCCAGCATGATCGCCCCCGACGGCGCGTGACCGTATGCGAACATTGCTGTCGCGCCCACGAGCAGGCCGAAGGTGCCGAGCCGGAACGGGCCGACCGATTGAGCCAGCCGTCCGCCGATCGAAGCGAACAACACCATCGGCACCGCGAACAGGGTGATCCCGAGATTGGCGATCAGATCGCTGGTGCGCAGGTCATCGAGCACCAAGACCCACAACACATCGAACGCGCCGATCATCATGAACACCGCAGCACCCATCGACAACGCAGCGAGGTATGGCCGGATGCGGAGCAAATCGAACGCAAACCTGGGTGGGACCTCGGCGGCGACCTCGGTCTCCGCAACGCGCGTTCGGGCGATGAGCGGGTACATCGCGATCGTGAGAGCGGCGATCAGCAGGAATGGTGCGGCGATCCCGAACGGACCGACCAGCACAGCGGAGATGGCCGGCCCGACTGCGAAGCCGGCCACATCGGCGGCCAGCATGCGCCCGAGGTTCTGGCCGAGATGATCGGGATCGGCCAAGATCACGATTCGTCGCGCCGCGGGAAATGCCAGCCCGACACCGACGCCCATCACGAACCGCGCCGTCAGCAGCACGATGAAGCTGGTGCCGTAGGCCATGCCCAGCAGGCCGGCGACATTGAACACCATGCCGAGCACGATCATCGCCCGGGCATGGCCCCGATCGGCAAGCGGCGCCAGCGTCACCTGGGCAAGAAATGACGACAGGAACCCCATCGCCACGATCAGGCCGAG
>JANOJI010000373.1:0-8542 GCA_031408175.1 Ilumatobacteraceae bacterium | reverse complement strand
CTTGGGAGGTCGGCGCTGGCAGTCCCGACAAGGTGATCGGCGGAGGAATGGTCTGGGCTGCGGCCAGCGAACCGTTCTGCGAGCACGACCCCAGCAGGAGCGCCAACGCAGGAAACAGCATCGGCAGGGATTGGGATGCAGTGCGCCGATTCATCTCGCCGGCAATTTTACTCCATCGGGCCCTCAGAACGACGGCAGCTCGAACCACACCGTCAGTGCATATTTCACACCGCTGCCGATCCGCGTGGTTTCGTGCGGATGGGTGACCAACGACGGCCAGGCCAGCATCTCGCCGATGCCGACGCCGGAGTTGTCGAATCCCTGACGCGCGAACACCAACTCTGCCCCGGAATACCCCTCGTTGAGTTTGATCGAACCCGACACCTGAGCAACATCGTGATGGATCCGCAGCGACTCCTGCTGGCCTGGCGCGTAGCGAATGACGAACGCATCACGGAGCCCGTAGTAGTCGACGTAGGGCCATGCAGTCTGCAGCTGGGGCCAGATGCGGGTGCCGAAGTCTTCCTGAACCAGTTCGAACAGCCGGGAGCTGATCACCGCCAACGACACCTCGTGACCAGGAACGGGATCGTCGGGCTGAGGCTCGAAGGCGCCGACAGCCTCGGCTGCACGCACCACGGTGGTGCAGAACTGCGGCGTCCAGCACGGTACGACCAGCAGATCCGGGGCGACCACGCTGACGCCGGTGCGCTCGTCGATCGCACCCTGGTAGCCGAGCAATTGCTGCAAATCATCGAACATCTCCACGATCGTGTCAGAGTTCGTCGGCAGTCAGGGTCCATGGTGCGTGCGGCAAGAGCGCTGGGTCGAACCCGTGGAGCAGTTGCCGCGCCGTGACCGAGCGCTCACCGCTTCTCATGCCGAGGCTGGCGGCCAAGCGCGCGCAGACCTCTCCGGGCGACAAACCGCGCTCGGCCAGGTCGGCGAGCGTGATGGCGCCGTGGCGCTTGGCCAGGCGCGTTGCGTCTGGTGCGAGTACGAGAGGGATGTGGGCGTAGCGCGGGATCGGCAAGTCGAGCAATCGATGCAGCATGATCTGCCCGGGTGTCGAAGCCACGAGGTCGTCGCCGCGGACGACCTCCGTCACGCCCTGTGCGGCATCATCCACGACCACGGCCAGGTTGTAGGCGGGCACGCCATCATTGCGCTGCAGGACGAGGTCGCCGACTCGACCCGACCGCGGTCCGCTGAATTGATCGTCGAATGACTCAACACGACCATCGCTCATCAGCCGCAGCGCGGCCCGACGGCCGTCGGCGCGCAATGTCTGACGGTCGCGCTCGGTGAGCGATCGGCACGTGCCGGGGTAGACGCCCTCGGGGTCAGTGCCCTGCGGGGCGCGGATCGCTTGGCGTATCTCGCGTCGAGTGCAGTAGCACTCGTAGACGAGCCCGTCTGCCTGCAGCCGGTCGATGGCCAGCCGATACAGGCCGAATCGCTCAGATTGGCGAACCACCTCTCCATCCCAATCGAGACCGATGCTTCGCAGTGAGGCGAGCTGGTCGGCTTCGTGCTGTGGCGACGACGTGACCCTGTCGAGGTCCTCCATCCTGACGATGAACTCGCCACCACCTCGTCGCGCCGTCAGCCAGGCCACCAGCGCCGTGCGGAGGTTGCCGAGGTGCAGCGGGCCTGTGGGAGATGGAGCAAATCGGCCGCGCACGGGCCCATTCTCACCCAAGACATCATGATGACGGTGGCCAAGTAATCCAGATACACCTCACGCCACGGACGCGACAGGCCGATAACAACAACACGCAATATGCGATGAACAGCCAAGGAGAACGCGGTGGCGGAGGCGGAATCGCCAACGGTGGTCGATCAGGACGCATGTCTACGAGAGCGTGCCCTCGCGCCCGTGGTCGCCAATACCGCTATCGCCCCGTTCTGGCTGCTTCCATTCACGGTGCTGGTCAGCGTGCTGACCAAGGGCGACAACGACATGGCCCGCCTGCAGGCGTGGATCGGCGCGGCCATGCTGTCGACCTGCCTGCTGGTGGCCGGCGTGACCACCTACCGTCGCCACACCCGGGTGTCGACCGAGCGGGCGACGGGTGGGTCGATGCCTCGCTGGATCGTCGGGCTACTGCGCATCGGCCTGGGATCGATGGGCGTCGTCTTCGGCATGACGACCTGGGTGGCAAGTCCTGCGTCGATCGAGATGGTCATGCTCTTCGCTGTCTTTCCAACCACCGCCAGCGCAATCGCAGCAATGCTGACAGCCGGACGGCGCGACATGTTCGTGAGCTTGCTGGTGCCGATGGCGGTGATGTCGGCGTTCACGTTGGCAACGTCGCACGACCTCCGCTTGCGCGGTCTGGCGTTCCTGTGGGTGTTCTATTCGGCCGCGCTGACCGTGATTCATTCGACTCTCAGCAAGACCGTCCGCACTGCGATCCTGCTGCAGAAGACCAGCGAGGACCTGCTTGCCGAGATCGAGCGAGACCAGGCCAAGTTGACCGAGACCAACGCCCAGCTGGCAGTATCGATCGAACAACTCACTCACCAAGCGACGCATGACGCGCTCACCGGGCTGCTCAACCGACGCGGCATGTTCGAAGCTCTGGAATCGCTGATTGCCGAGACCTCGACCGAACCGGTCGGGGTCCTCTTCTTGGATCTCGACCGGTTCAAATCGGTCAACGACGCCTTGGGACATCGTGGCGGGGACCACTTCCTGCGCATCGTGTCGGATCGAATCGATCGGTGCATCAAGGCCAACGGAGTTGCCGGTCGCATTGGCGGCGACGAGTTCGTGGTCGCCCTGCCCGGTGCCGACGAGAGGACAACAGTCGCAGTCGCCCACCAGTTGCAAGGCGTGCTCAGCCAGGCCATCCATGCAGCCGGTCGCGAACTGCCGTCGTCGGTCAGCATCGGCATCGCCCACGCTCCAACCCACGGCGCCAACGTGAGCGAGGTGTTGGCCAACGCCAACGTCGCGCTGTATCAGGCCAAGACATCAGGCCGTAGCAGAGTCACTCATTTCGATACCGAGTTGGCTCGCGAGAACAAGGATCGGATCGACCTCGAGTTACGCCTACGACGAGCGATCGATGATGGCGACATCGTGCCGTTCTTTCAACCCGAGCTCGACGCCAGCACAGGCATGATCGTCGGGGCCGAGCTGCTGGCGCGATGGGTGCAGCCCAACGGCACGGTCGTGGCCGCTCACGATTTCATGGAGCTGGCCGTGCGGGCCGGCCTGCTCGATCGGGTGACCGAGCGGGTGTTCGGTGGCGCCCGCCGGCAGATTCGGCGTCTCGCCGTGTTGGGGTTGCCGGAGGGCTTCCGGTTCCGCATCAACCTGGCGCCCCATTCGACCGAGCGACCGTGGCGCGACAACCCGATCGATCTGCTGGTCAGCGGAATCGACCCCCACCTGCTGACCGTCGACGTGCGCGAATCGTTCGTCACGGTCGACCTGCCGTCGGCGGCGTCGAACCTCTCGGAGTTCCAAGCACGCGGCGGGCGCGTCTGCCTCGACGACTTCGCCCAGGGCGTTTCGTCACTCAGCATGCTTCGGCAGTTGCCGCTCGATGAGGTTCGCATCGATCGCATCTCGATCGACACCATCACCACGCATCCACACGACCGTGCCATTGTCCGATCCATCATCGCCTTGACTCGCGAGATCGGCCTCGAGGTCACGGCCGACGGCGTGGAGACCGGTGCCCAAGCCGACGCCCTGATCGCGCTCGGATGCGTGCGCCAGCAAGGTCATCTGTACGCGCCAGCGTTGTCGGAAGAAGGCTTCGAGAACTACCTGCTACGGCGCCTCGCCGAGCAATACGTTCAGGCCGCCGACACGCGTCCGACCTGGAACACCCACGAGCTGACCTGAGCCGCATTCAGCCCGTGCGCGTCGGGACCTTCGGGCCTTATAACCGAACAGTGCCATCGCTACGTTGTGTGCGATGGTCGGCCTTTCCGTTCTGGCGATGGAACGCTTCTTCGCGCTGTTGACGCTGGTCGCCGGCGGTCTGGCGATCGCTCTCGTCGTCGCCCGGCTGCTTCCAGCAGCAGCGCACCTCCTCGAATTGGTGCGGCCCGTGCGGTTGTGGCTGGCGTGGCTCATCGCCGCTGTGTCGATGGCCGGCAGTCTCTATTTCAGCGAGAGCGCCAACTTCGTTCCGTGCAAGTTGTGCTGGTTCCAACGCATTGCCATGTACCCGCTCGCTGTGTTGTTGCTGATCGCTGCGGTGCGGCGCGACGGCGGAATCCGCCACTACGCCGTGCCCCTCGCCTTGATCGGCGCGGCGATCTCCTCCTATCACTACCTCATCGAGTGGCGACCGTCGCTCGGCTCCGGCACCTGCGACATCACCGCCCCGTGCACAGTCCCGTGGTTCCGTCAGTTCGGCTTCATCTCGTTGCCGTTCATGGCGCTGTCGGGGTTCGCCGCAATCATCGCGCTTTTGACGCTCGGCCCATCTCACAAGGAGTCCTGACTATGCGACCATCACCCAACCGCAAGAAGCCGCTGTGGCTGTGGGCCGGCATCGTCGGCATCGTCGCCCTGGCGCTCGGCATTGCCGTGTGGTCGACCAGCGGCAGCGACACCACGGTCAGCCAGGGCACGACGGCTACGGACAACTCCATCAGTTCGGCGGCTGAGACCCAGCCAGTCACGGTCGAGGGAACTGCACTTCCTGCCCCGCCCGAAGCTGGAGAGGATCTCGCAGTCGGCATGAAGGCGCCAACGCTGCGTGGCTTTCGATTCGACGGCTCAGCAATCGACATCGTTCCTGACGGCCGCGCCAAGATGGTCGTCTTCCTCGCTCACTGGTGTCCGCACTGCAACAGCGAGATCCCGGTGTTGCAAGGTTGGGCTGCGGCAGGTGGCGTACCGCCAGATCTCGACATCGTCGGCGTGTCGACTGCAGTCAACTCCCAGCGCGAGAAGTTTCCGCCCAGTCAGTGGTTGATCGATTCCGAATGGTCGTGGCCCTTGCTTGCCGACAGTGTCAACTCCGACGCCGCCATTGCATACGGTGTCGGAGGGTTCCCGAGCTTCGTGATCGTCGGCGCCGACGGCACCGTGAAGGTGCGTTCATCGGGTGAACTACCCGTCGCCGATCTCGATGCGCTGGTGAAGCTGGCCGTCGCCGGCTGACCTCCGCGGATGACGTCGCTGGCCGCGTTGCGGGCTCACGGTCGCATCGTGCTTGACTAGGCCGATGTCATCCGACGAGCCACCGCGTCCCGTTCTGCTCACCGACGAGTTGCGTGCGCAGCTCAACTCGGTGTCGACGGCGACGTTGACGAACCAACTCCAACGCAAGGGGATTCGATCGACGTTCCTCAGCGGCTTGAAGCCCATCAAGCCTGGCCAGCGCATGCTCGGGTACGCTCACACGCTGCGCTACGTACCGCTCCGTGAAGACCTCAACTCGCAGTACACGTCGGGGATGAACGCGCAGCGTCGGGCGATCGAGAGCATGGCTCCCGAAGAGGTGCTGGTGATCGAGGCCCGCGGTGTGCCCGACGCCGGCACGTTCGGCGACGTGTTCGCACTGCGTGCCCTGCGACGCGGTGCAACCGGAGTGATCACTGACGGTGCTGTGCGCGATACGCCGGCCGTTGCCGAGCTCGACATTGCCGTCTATCACCAGGCGTCGCATGCCGCGACGTTCGGGCGTCAGCACATGCCGCTCGAGCATCAGATCCCGATCGCCTGCGCCGGAGTGACCGTGATGCCCGGCGACATCGTGGTCGGCGATGGTGAGGGCGCGGTCATCATCCCACCGTCGCTCGTCGTCGAGCTTGCCGCGGCCTCGGTGCAGCAGGAGGCCGAGGAGACGTGGGCACTCGAACGGGTCGATGCCGGCGAGAGCACCACCGGCGTGTTCCCGGTGTCCAAAGAACGACGCGCCGAGTACGAAGCATGGTTCTCGGCTCGGCAAGCCAACCAGCAGAAGGGTCGGTGACCATGGCCAGGGAATCGATCGAGATCGCCAGCTTCAAGCACGTCAACCCCATCCCGGCAGCCTCACGCATCGGGCCACTGTTGGTGTCGAGCGTGATCGCCGCCCGCGACCCGGGTGAGACCACAGTGCCAGAGGGTGCCGAGGCGCAGTACGTCAACCTGTTCCATCACATCGGCCAGATCCTCACCGAGGCCGGCGCCGAGTGGCGCCACATCGCACGCATCACGTTCTACGTGCCCGACATCACGTTCCGCGATTCGTGCAACCCGATCTGGGTCGAACACTTTCCCGACCCCGCGGCGCGACCAGCGCGGCACACGCAGTTCGTGGCGAACGCCAAGCTCGCGACCTGCGAGTTCATCGCCTACATCGACGACTGAATCAGCGGGCGCGGAACGTCACCTCGCCCAGGCCGTTGAACAGCGCCTCGACGTTGTCGCCGACCTGGAATGGGATGGCCTTGATGAAGGAGCCCGACAGGATCACATGCCCGGCCTCGGGCGAAACGCCGAACTCCGACAGCTTGTTGATGAGCCAGGCGACGGCGTTGATGGGGTTGCCCATCACCGCGCGAGCCATGCCGCTCTCCTCGATGTCGCCGTTGATTGACAAGGTCGCGCCGACGTTGCGCACGTCGATGTCGTTCAGCTTCGTCGGGTTGGCGCCGAGGATCACCAGGCCGCATGCCGCGGCGTCGGAGATGCTGTCGATCAAGGTGTTGGGACCGCGGCCCGCCTGACGAGTGTCGACAATCTCGATCGCCGGCAGCACGAAGTCGGTCGCCCTGATCACGTCGGCGACGTTGACCGCTGGACCCATCAACGGTTCCTTCAGCACGAATGCCAGCTCGACCTCGACCAGTGGTCGGTTCATGGAGCTGCGCGGCACGATGCCGCCCTCCAATACGAACCAGTTGTCGAACATCGTGCCGTAGTCGGGCTCGGTTGCATTGGTGAGCGCGCGCATGGCCTTGGACGTGAGGCCGATCTTGTGACCCTTGATCACTCGACCTGCAGCCACCTTCAGGTCAGTGACCGCCTGGGAAATCGCATACGCATCGCCGATGTCGGCGGTCGGGTAGGTCTCGGAGATCGGCGTGATCGGAACGTTGTCGAGCTCGGCTTGATAGAGCGCCTGAGCTGCGGTTGCGACGTCGGAGTCGGAGAGACTGGGCACGGCGCGAACCTAGCCGGGCCCGACCGAATCGAACGAGTGAAGTAGGCCGCGACTGGCGAGGGATCAACTTTTGCGACCGAGAGCGGCCAGCAGACTGGTCTGCGGATCGCCCTTGTCGATGTCGGCGTGGCCGCCGCTGGGATCGGCTCCGAACGCACCGCTACCTTGCAGCAGTTCCAGTTGCGGGCGCACGACCTCCCAGCATGCGTCGACGAGTTGCGCATCGAGCTCGGTCGGTTGGCCGGTTGCCGACGCCAGGTCCCACCCGTGGATGAACACGTCGATCAGACGATGCCCGGCGTAGACCGAGCCGGGGACGGGTCCGTACGAGACAGCACACGGGGCGTCGAGCGCGCCGGGCGCTTCGAACACGGTGGCAGCCAGTTCTGCCGAACGGTCGTAGGCCGCAACGGGGTCACGGCCCACCACGTCGCCATCGAACACCGAACCGACATCGGCGATCGTGCGTCCACCCGCCAACTCCGCCGCCCACATGTTGCCGGCGACAATGTGATTCAACAGATCGCGCACGTTCCAGCCGTCGCAGGGCGTGGGCATCTCCCACTGGCCTTCGTCGATGCCGACGACGTAACGCCGCGTTGCGTCGAGGGCACTGCGATGCAACGCCGCCAAGTCGATCGCGGTCATCGTCAGCCCTTGACGTAGGCGAACTTCTCGGCCACCTTGCCGTCTCGAACCCGGAAGAGATCGACGCCACGAATGTGGCCGCCGTCCCAGCTGTACACCCAGCGCTCGACGACCCGATCGGCGACCGCGAACGACTCCTCGACCTCGAAGCGGCTGCCGGTGTCGTCGAAGATGCCCTTCCACGCCTGGCGGATTTCCTCCTGGCCCTTGTGCTGGGTGCCGTCGGGCGCCGGGCCCGTGGCTTCGAACACGCAGTCGTCGGTGATCATCGACAGTGCCGTCTCGAGGTCATGGGCTCGCCACGCGGCGCCAAAGGCGGCGACGATGGCGACTGTGTCAGCGGTGTCGGTGGTGTCGCTCATGGTTGTATCTCCTCCTGAATTGACGCAGCTTACTTACTATGATCCTGGTCGGTTCGAGGCCGCAACCGACCAACTGCTCGCCGAACTGGTCACCGGGTTCAGGGAGCGAGGGACTTCAACCACGGGCGACGCAGTGGAGCCGGCACCGCCGCTGGAGGCACCGAAGGTACGAGTGAGCGCGTTGCCGCTGCAACCTCGGTCGACCGATTCGTGTACCCCTTGCCGCTGCAGTGCACCTGGTCGTCGGCTAGCCATCGTCCGTTCTGTGCGGCCAACGACGCCCAGTCAAAGACGAACAATTCGTTCGGACGTTCCTGGGCGACTGTCGCGAGCGCTGTGTTCCAATGCTCCTGCCGCGGCGGCGTCGCTGGAAGGTAGACGTTCACCCACATCACGTAGTGGCCGCCA
>JANOJI010000366.1:0-7025 GCA_031408175.1 Ilumatobacteraceae bacterium | reverse complement strand
TGGATCATCGCGGGCACCCCACACGAGCCGGTCGACTGCCCCGCGAATGCGTCGCCTGGCCGGTTCGGCGAAGACCGCGATGACGCCGGTGGTGGCGACCAGCAGCCACGTCGGGCCATCGCCGCCGACGAGCCGCCCGAGGCCGGCGACCACGCCGGTGTAGACGATGATGATGGCGCACGAGAACGCCAGCCAGCCGATTACATCGTGGGCAACGCCGTGGAAGCGCCCGGGCCGCTCGCGGAGCGCTCGGACGAGCACGGCGACGGTCAAGACAGGCACCGTGGCGAGGAGCAGCAACGGGCCGACGACGTCATCGCCAGGAAAGCTCCATCCCCAGATGCCGAACCGCTCGGGTACGACCGCCAGCCACGCGCCGACGGCGCCGACAGCGAGCCAGCCCGCCAACGGATCGTCGTCGTGTCGGGTCGCCTCTCGCCACAGAACCACCAGCCGCACCGTCGCGGCTGTGGCGGACACTGCGACGAGCCACGTCGCCACGTCGACCACATCCAACCCCGGCGAGCGTGCGCCGGAGACTTCGCCGATGACGATCACGGCGATGAGCGCTGCAGTCGACCACCACACGGCTTCGAACCGCGGCCGCCGTCCCGTGATGGCAAGCTCCCACGGCACGAGCGCGGCGAGCACGCCCGCGGAAAGCGGGCGGCCCCACTCCTCGGCACCGGCGAGGTCGTCCCAACCACCCCAGCCGCTGGCGTTGTCGATCGAGGAGGTGTAGCCGCGGGCCTGCATGGCCACGGCAACGACGACGAGGGCAGCGCCGGCGATCAGCAGGCAGCCGGCCAGACGGCGGTGTCCATAGAGCGTCAGCAGCGCGGCGCCGGCCAGCGCGTCGACGACGCCGACCACGAGCCAGGCCACGAACCACCAGTTCAGATCGTTCGGCTCGGGCCCCTTGTTGGCGATGCGCAGCCCGACCACGACGCCCACGGCCGTCAGACCAAAGGCAGCCGCGAACACACTCACACCAACGCCCATACCTCGGCCGGCAGAACCTGCCGCCATGGCCCCGTTGTCCTTCATGTGTCTCCTCCGGGCCAACAGTACGACGGAGGGCGTACCGGACGGATGGTACTCCTGTCCCGAGTTGTGCCCGTCCGAAGGCCGGGACATGGCCGGGCCGCGACGTGACCGTGGCCCGTTGTGTCCAGGACGCGACCCGGCGGACGATCCGTCCTGCAACTGCTCGAAAGGAGTATTCCCATGAACACACGAAGATGGAGGCGTGCCGGCGTTGCCGCCGCAATCCTGACCCTCATCCCAGCGCCCATCGCAACTGCCGACAGGTCCCACCGCGAGGACGATCCCCGCCTCGTCGGTCGGGCGGTCCTGCCCGTGGAAACCTACGCCCCGGGACCGCCGTCTGGATCCGGTTTGGTGCCCGCCGACCAGACCGAGACCGTGATCAACGGCGTGCACTTCCCGACGCCGTCGCAGCCTGTCGAGGGCTTCTCGGCGATCCTCGCCGGTCGCAGGCGGGGTGAATTGCTGGCGATGCCCGACAACGGCTTCGGCGGCAAGGCCAACTCGCGTGACTTCCTGATACGCGCCTACTACGTCACCCCGGACTTCAAGACCGACAGGGGTGGTTCCGGCGCTGTGGCCGTCGGCGACTTCATCCAGTTCGCCGATCCCGATGGGCTGATCGGGTTCCCGATCGTGCGCCAGGCGACGGCTGAGCGCTGGTTGACCGGTGGTGACATCGACCCGGAGTCGGCGCAACGCGATCGCAGGGGTGACCTGTGGATCGGTGACGAGTTCGGACCGTGGATCTTGCACTTCGACGCCAAGGGTCGTCTCCTCGAGGCACCGATCGACCTGCCGGATGGCTTGATCTCGCCGAACAACCCGCACATCGTGGGTACGCCATCGGTGCTCAACAGCCGAGGGATCGAGGCGATGGCGATCACACCGAACGGCCGTGACCTCGTCGTCGTGATGGAAGGAGCTGTGGTCGGTGACGAGCCGCTGTCACGGCGGGTCTACAAGTACCGAACCACCAGTGGACGGTTCACGAGACTGGCCGACTACCACACGGACGTTCCCGTTCGATTCATCGCCGACGCGCAAGCGCTCGACAATCACCGGCTGCTGGTGATCGAACGAGACGGTGGACGAGGCGCGACGGCTACAGCACGTCCGGTCTACGAAGTTGATCTCGATGCCGCAGGTGGCACGACGACAAAGACCCTTGTCGTCGAACTGGCGGCGATCCCGGATCCCGATCTGGTGTCGCTGCCTCTACTCCACGATGGCGACATCGGTCTCGGCAATCCGTTCCAGGTGACGTGCGAGTCCATCGAGGCGCTGCACGTGCTATCGGATGACAAGTTGGTACTCGGCTGCGACAACAACTTCCCCAACCCTGGGCGCAACCCTGCGTTGGCCGACGACAACGAGTTCATCGTGGTCGAGGCACCCGGCATCGGACGTCATCACAGTCACCACGACGGCTGACTGATGCCCGCTGACGACGATGTCGCGGGTGTTGGATTCGCATTGGCGACCGATGAGGCGGACTCACGACGAGTCCGCCTCATCGGCATGGCGTGTGCCGGTGCGATCTGCCTGATGTATCTGCTGGTCAACCCGCCGTCGCAGGACTTCGCCAGCGGTCACTTCCGGGCACAACTGGCGAGTCGCGGTGTGTACCTCTGGAACAACCTGTGGTTCGGCGGGCATCCGCTGCCGGGCTTCGGCGTGGTGTCGCCAGTGCTCGGAGGACTGTTCGGCGTCGTCCCGGTGTCCATGGTCTCGGTCCTGGTAGCGACATGGTGTTTCGCTCTGCTGATCGAACGTTGGCGCAGCACCAGACACGGGCTTCCTGATCCGGTCGTTGGGGTGGTCCTGTTCGCATGCGGGTGTGGTGTGAACCTCTGGGGTGGACGACTCACGTTCTTGCCTGCCGTGATGTTCGGTGCATTGGCCCTGCTCCTGCTGCAGCGTGAACGCCCGTGGCTCCTCGCCGGCTGCGCCGCACTGTGCGGGTTGTCGTCACCGTTGGGAGCGCTGTCGTTGGTCGTGATCCTGGCGGCAGCATGGCTCGCTCGCTCGGCGCCGCGGCAGTTGATCGTGATCGCGGTCCTTGCCGCCGTCATGCCGATCGGCACCCTCATCGTCTTGTTTCCCGAGGGTGGCTGGTTCCCGTTCACCGCTGGCAGTCTTGTTCTGCTGACAGCAGCGGTGATCGGAGCGGGCTGGTGTGGCCGAGCGGTACCGCTCATCCGTTGGGCCGTGGTCACATACGGCGCCGTTGCCCTCGGGGCGTTCGTGGTCAAGTCGCCGTTGGGTGGAAACGTGGTGCGGCTGGCCTGGCTCGTCGCCGGCCCGGCCGCGGCGCTGACCCTCGGGCGGCAGCGTCGCAGGTTGGTTCCGGCGATCGTCGCTGTCAGCCTGATCTGGAACGGGGCGTACATCTCGATGGCGTTCATGCCGGCGGACCGCACCGCGAGCGCGAGCTACTACGACTCGCTGGTGTCGTATCTCGACACGCTCCCGCAACCGCTGCGAGTCGAGGTGGTGCCGACCCAGACGTTCGCGCAGGCCGACACATTGGCGCTGCGGATCGACGGGATTGCGCGTGGTTGGAACACCCAGCTCGATCGCGCCCTGAACCCCGAGTTCTACACCGGCCGGCTCGATGCCGAGACCTATCACCGTTGGTTGCTCGAGCACGCAGTCTCGATCGTGGCCTTACCACTCGGACGGCTCAGAGACATGTCCTTCGACGAAGCTGCCGTCATCCGGAGCAGACCGACCTACTTGCGCGAGGTCTGGAAGAACGGCAACTGGCAGGTCTACGCGGTTGCCGACGCATCGCCACTCGTCGACAATGGCGCCACCGTCGTCGACGTGCAACCGGACGAGCTCACCATCGATGCGACGCGCGCCGGATGGTCGACGTTGAAGTTCAGGTTCACGGATCTGTACAGCGTGTCGGCAGGGGCCGCGTGCATAGCGCCCACCGCCGAGGGCTGGATCCGTCTCTTTGTCGAGCAGCCCGGCCGCATCCGCCTGACGATCTCTCTGTCGATCGATGCGGTGGTCCACGGCGGGACAGCATCGTGTTCGCGTTGACCATCAACGGGGGATGATGGTGCCCATGTTCATGATGCCGTTCGGGTCGAAGGCGTTCTTGAGCGTCTCGAGCATCGGGTACGACGACCCGTACTCGTGCGTCACCCACGGGGCT
Organism: Ilumatobacteraceae bacterium; assembly: GCA_031408175.1. GTDB lineage: Bacteria > Actinomycetota > Acidimicrobiia > Acidimicrobiales > Ilumatobacteraceae > JAENVT01. Next base: position 2,809 of record JANOJI010000366.1, on the reverse strand, counting down.
CGGGCTTTGCCGATGCCGTGGTGGTGGACGATCGAGCCGCCATAGCGAAGTGTCTCCTCGCAGATGATCGAGATGATGGGCAGGTAGTACTTCGCGGTTTCCTCCTCCGGGGCGCAGTCGATGAGGTCGTAGAAGTAGTTGAAGTACATGTTGGTGCCGTTGATGTAGCTGTGCGACGAGTGCCCGCCAAGCAGCGTGATGCCGGGAATCTCGCGTCGGATCCGCCCGAGCGCGCTCACGTAGATCTCGTGGATCGAACTCCAGTCGGCGGAGATCTCGGTGGTGCGGTTCACGTTGCGCGTGGTCCGGATGCGCTCGTCTTCGCGGCTGATCTTGTCGACGCCCCACACGAGGTCGTCGAACCACTCGGCGATCATGTGGCTGTCGACCGGTGAGCACTCCGGCTGACGGGCGACGATCTCGGCGATGCCCTCAGCAGTTGCCTTGGCGATCCCGGCCGCCCCCTCGGCCATGAACAGCAGCACGCAGTCGTCGGGTGCGGCAAAGTCGGAGAAGTGCAGCTGGCCGTCCTCCTGGTCGTACAGGCGGGCGACGGACGGCTTGTAGCCGGCCACCATCACCTCACGCAATGTTTCGAAGCCGGTCTTCATGTCCTTCAGCGTCCAGCCGAGAAAGGTGTTGTTCTCCGGCATGTACGGGAAGAGCTTCACAGTGACCTCAGTGATGAAGCACAGGGCTCCTTCATTGCCGATGACGATGTGGCGGATGTCGGGACCCGCAGCGCGGCGCGGCACGTTCTTGATTCGACACACCTGGCCACCCGGGAAGACCACTTCGACACCGACGACCATGTCTTCGATACCTCCGTACAGCGTGGAGAACTGGCCGATGCTGCGCGTGGCGACGAGGCCGCCCATCTGGGCCACCGGCTTCGACTGTGGTGAATGGCCGGTCGTCAGACCCAGCTCGCGAGCGTGGTCTTCGAGCACCTGGAGCGGAACGCCGCATTGCACTGTGGCCTGCATGTTGTAGGCGTCGATCTTGATGATCTCGTTCATGTGCGAGCCGTCGAGCACGATCGAATTCTCGACGGGAGTCTCGAGACCTCCCTCGGTTGCGGTACCCCCCGTGCGGGCCACCACGTTCACACCATGTTCGTCGGCGAATGCGAGCACGGCAGCGACGTCCTGGGTGCTGTGCGCCACCGCCACCGCGGCAGGCAGCGGCATCGTGTACACGTCGAAGATGTTCTGCAGCTTGCGGAAGTTGTCGATGCTGCGCTGCTGTAGGAGCGGCGTATCGGTGAAGACGGAGTCGCTCCCCAGGATCTGCTGCAAGTGTTCGACGATGGCGTCACGGTTGAGGGGCATGGCGGCGACCTTCTCTCGGGCACACGTTCAGTGGAAGATGGGATAGGAACGCTCGAAGAGCGCATCGGTGTGGCTGCGGATCTCGTGATACACGGTCTGGCTCATGCGCTGGTAGACCGCGCCGTTGGCTGCATCCGGTGCGAACGACTCGCGTGGCTTCGCCATCCGGGCCGCCGCCGTTTCGATGTCGGGGTGCAGGCCGGCCGCGACGGCGGCACACATGGCGGCACCGAGGCTTGCGCCGCCGCCGTCGACACTGCGCGACGCGGGAATGCCGAATACGTCGGCGAAGATGCGCATGCACAGGGGGCTGTAGGAACCTCCGCCCGATAGGACGATGTCGTCGAGTGTGATGTCTAGTTCGTGGCACATCGCATCGACGTGGTGCTTCATCGTCAACGCGATCGATTCGAGTATCGACCGGTAGACGTGGCCTCGGGAATGGCGAACGTCAAAGCCGAGCATGATGCCTTTGCGAAAGGGCTTGGCGGTCGGTGCCAGCCAGTCGAGCACCGTCATCAATCCGTCGCTGCCTGCGCGGACGTGTGCCGCTTCGCGTTCGATGTACTCCTCACGTGACAGCCCCATCGATATGGCGCGTTCGGCGACCTCCTCACCAAGCAGATCCAGAAACCAGGTGAGCGTCCACATACCACGGCGCACCCCACTGCTCTCGTAGAGATAGCGGTGCGGCATGCAGGCGAAGTTCGTCCAGAAGTGTTGGGGAGCCTTGTGGTTCTCGCGCCCGTGGACCATCGCTGCGATGTAGGTACCGAGAGACACCAGGGCCGTCGTCTCGCCGAGCGAACCCGAGCCGAGCATCTCCACTGCTTTGTCGTTGGCGGTGGCGACGACTGGCACGCCGACCGGGATGCCGGTGGCCTCGGCCGCTTCCGGCGTGACCCCTCCAATCACATCAGCGGGCATCTGTAGTTCGAACAGCATGTCGCGCCTGACACCGAACTGTTTGTAGAGAACAGGGTCCTCGCTCCACTTCCACGTATCGGTGTCGATCGGCCACTGCAGCAAGATGTTGTTGGCCGCAGTGTCCCTGAACATGCCCGTGAAGCGATGGGCCAAGTACCCCGACGAGGTCGTGGCGTACGCGACAGCGGTGTCGTGTGGCACGTACGCCTGGTAGGCGCGGTCGTCCATCCAACTGATCACCGGTTCAGCCAACGAACCATCCTCTTTGAGGAAGGCCTTGCAGCACCGTATCGGGCAGAGTCCAACGCCCACGATGTCGTTGACGTCACCGTTGAACACGTCCAACGCCTGGCGGCTCGCCGCGGCGATCGATACCCACAGGTCGTCATCCGGGTGGATCGCCACACCATGTTGCGGCCGGCTCATCGGCTGCAGGGCGTGCTGGCCCCGCGCGACCGCGTTTCCGGCAGCGTCGTAGACGACGACCTTGGCGCTCTGCGTACCGCAGTCGATGCCGATGAGGAAGGGACCGTTCATGCCGTCGTGCGTGC
>JANOJI010000350.1:0-12394 GCA_031408175.1 Ilumatobacteraceae bacterium | reverse complement strand
ATCGAGGCGATCAAGCTGCTGGCGTTCCATCATCACCATTCCGCTCTCGAACTGCTCGACATCATCCCGCCGATCGTCGGCACCGACCTGGTCGTGAGCCACATGGGCACCGAGGCCGTCGAACTCGGCCCGGCGGGCGCCGACAAGGGTGCCGGCCTGCGGTGGCTCTGCGCCCATCTCGATGTCGATCCTGCCGACGTGTTGGTGTTCGGCGACGAGATCAACGACCTCGCCATGTTCGAGTTCGCCGGCCGCTCGGTAGCTGTCGCCAACGCCGCCGCTCTCGTACGGGCTGCTGCTACCCAAGTCACCGCATCGAACGATGACGACGGAGTCGCTCAGGTGATCGAGTCCCTCCTCGCCGAACCGCGTTAGCGGGGGCAGGACGAGGACGTCAGTTCCGCTCCGGCGAGGTCGCGCACCACCACACCTTTGGTGTCGGCTGTCGTGCGACGGATCAGCAACTCATACGGCGCCGCGCCGCTCAGCTCGACCACGCCGTCGACTCGCAACTCGCCTCGCGACTGCGGGTCACGCGAGCCGTCCTCGCGAAACGAGCCACCAAACTCGATCATCACCGTCGAGGCGGCTTCGGGGTTGCTATCCGGCGCAATCGCCACGAGGCGGTAGTAGACGGAATCGTCGCTGTACGTCGCTGACACGACCAGATCAGCAACACCATCTCCGATCAGGTCGACCAGCACCGCGCTGCCGCGTTGAGGTGGTGGCGCCGGCAACACGGCGTTGTTGGCCGTGATCAGTTGCACCACGGCGATGACAGTCGGATCGGCCAGCGGTACCGGGGTGGCGGTCTGCGGCTGCAGCTGCCAGTTCGGTGCTTCTACCCACAGACCCAACGGCTCGGCGTTGTCGGCCGCACGTGGCTGTACTGCAATTGGGCACGATGCCGAGACTTCGGTGATGTCGAGGGGACGGATCTGCACGCTGAACTTCGATCCGATGAAGTTGATGACCGATGACATCTCGAACGCACCCTGGCGCAGCTGCGAAACAGCGTCGCCCTCATAGCGAGCAAATCCCGCAGGTGTGACCTGGCCGAGCGGATACCCATCGGCGAACACCATGTGATCACCAACGACTTGCACAGCAGTCGTGGTCGGAGCGATCGTGGTCGCCGTGGTCGGGACGATCGTTGTGCTCGTCGTGGTCGTCGACGTCGATGTCGATGTCGACGTCGACGCGGTTGTCGGAGCCGCCGTCGGCAGTGCTGCAGCAGCATCTCGCGACGACTGCCATTGGGAGAACACGTAGGAGACACAACCGCCGCCGACGAGTGCCGTGAGCACGAGTAACACGATGCCGACGCTGCGATTGGAACGGCCAGCGCGAGCACGTTTGCGCCTTTGATCCGGATCGGGAGGATCCCAGAGATGCGACATGTTCGGCACAGTCTTACGCACCACTACGCCCGAACCGACGCACACCCCACTCGTACACTCGACCTGTGCCCTCCCGTCCCGACGCCGCGCTGACTCCTGGGTTGCAGCTGACCTGGCTCGATGGCGAGGTTGTGGCGTGGCAGCCAGGTCGCGGCGTCTACGGCGGAAATCTTCAGGCGGTTGTCAGTTCGACATTCCGCCGGCCACCTGCGACCACGCACACCGGCTCGATGCGCGTCGTGCGCATGACTCTGCCAGGCGGCGAGCAACAGGTGATGTGCCAGCGCCTGACCGTCGCATCACTCGCCGCGCTCGGGCAACTCGACGCCCTCGGTAGCGACGCCGGCTCGTCGGTTGGCTGGCTCGGTGCCGCGTACTCGGTCGCAATTCGACTGGTCACTGCTGGCCGCGTGCTGCCGCAGCTCACCGACACTGGACTGGGGTGGTGGCTCGCCCGCTGGCGGCCACTGCGCTCCGACCTGGCCGATCCAGTAGCCGAACTCGCTGCGCTGCAACCACCGGTTGTCGCTGTGGCCAGTCCGGGATTCACAGCTGAGGAACTGACGACGGTGATCATCGATTCGTTCGTCGATCAGACGGCTCGGCTGCTGCTCGCCGGAGCAGGGTGGCACGCGCCGATCACCGATACCCGCCGCGTCACGGCGCGTGCCACGCGCGTCGTGGCCAGGGCCCTCAGCGCCCCGGCCGGCGAGTTCCGCGTCGACCCCGATCTCGGTGAGGCTCTCGATGATCTGGCGACGATGCTCGATCAAGCCATCCGTCGCGCCGAAGGCGAGCCGGTGGTGCGAGCTCGGTTGCGCCTGGCGCTGCCCGATGATCCGCTCGGTGATTGGCCGCTGGAATTGGAGCTGGTCGATCCCGACGATCGCAGTCGATGGTGTGCCGCGGCAGAGGTCAGCAGCGGTGGTCCGGCGGCACTGAGCCTGGCGGGAGAACAACGGTTTCTGCCGATACTCAGCGAGTGCATCGCCACTGCCCGGGTCGACATCGAGATGCTGACACCGTGGCTCTCGGCTTGGCTCGCCCGCCCACAGTCCGGGATCGATCTCGATAGCGCCGCGGCGACACTGGAAGCAGTCGAGGCACTAGCGGCTGTCGACATCGAACTGCTGACACCAGAACGCCTCACCCGCCGCTCGGCAACCACCAAGGGGGTCGCCCAACCGAAGGATGCCTCGGGCACCAGCCGTTTCAGCGCCGCAGCGATCATCGACTGGACCGTCGTTGTCGACGACACGCCGGTCGACGAGACGTTGCTGGAGCGTGCTGCAGCATCGGGCGCCGGCCTGATCAATGTCAATGGCCGATGGGTGCGGCTCGATCGCACCGAGGCCCGCCGAGCCCTTGCCAATCTCGCCGGACATCGACGCGACCATGCCGAACTGTCGACGCTCGAACTACTCCGTCTGGCTGCCGAATTGGCAGCGGAGGAACTGGTGCCGGCCGCGGATGTGGCCGCCGATGGCACAGCCATCACCGAGAACCTGCCGGCGATCGCTGCCACCGGCTGGCTGGGCGATCTGCTGCAGGGTCTGCCCGACGCGACACTGGCCGAAGGCGTCGAGCCGGCCGGGTTCATGGCGACACTTCGACCATACCAGCGACGCGGCCTCGGCTGGCTGCAGTTCCTGCATCAGCTGGGTCTTGGGGGTTGCCTTGCCGACGACATGGGGCTTGGCAAGACCCCCACCACCCTCGCCCACCTGGTGGCGCTGCCGGGGCCGCACCTGGTGATCTGCCCGTTGTCGGTCGTGCGTAACTGGGAAGCCGAAGCAGCACGATTCACGCCGCTGCTGCGTGTCGCCGTGCATCACGGCACCGGGCGCAGCGGCGCAGCCATGTTCGCCAACGTCGTCGCCCAGCACGACCTGATCATCACCACGTACCACGTCGCAGCCCGCGATATCGACACGCTCACGGCGGTGCAGTGGGCGACCGTCGTGTTCGACGAGGCACAGGCAGTGAAGAATCCCGAGACGCGAACGGCCAAAGCGTTGCGCACACTGCCGGCCCAACAGCACATCGCCCTCACCGGCACACCAGTCGAGAATCGGCTCAGCGAACTGTGGTCGATCATGTCGATGGTCGCGCCAGGGTTGCTCGGCAACCTCACCCAGTTCCGCCAACGATTCGCAACGCCCATCGAACGCAATCGCGACCTCGCCGCGGCGGCGACGCTTCGCCAACTGACATCGCCATTCCTGCTTCGTCGAACCAAGGCCGACAAGTCGCTGGTGCCCGACCTGCCCGACAAGGTCGAGCAGTTGGCGTGGGCGTCGCTGACCCGCGAGCAGGCCAGCATGTATCAAGGCGTCGTCGATCAACTGCTCGACGACGCTCAGCAAGCCACCGGCATGCGCCGTCGCGGGCTGGTTCTCGCCGCGCTCACGCGTCTGAAGCAGATCTGCAATCATCCGGCACATGCACTCGGCGACGGGTCGCGCCTCGGTGGTCGGTCGGGCAAACTGACCCGCTTCGACGAGTTGATCGCCGACCTGCTCGACGCCGGCGAGCAGGCACTGGTGTTCACCCAGTTCCGCGAGATGGGCGTGTTGCTGCAACGCCATCTCAACGAACGCTTCGCCTTGCCGACGCCGTTCCTGCACGGTGGCGTGTCGAGAACGGGACGAAACCGGATGGTCGACGAGTTCCAGGCCGGCTCGGCATCACCGCTGCTCCTGGTGTCGTTGCGCGCCGGAGGCACCGGCCTCAACCTCACCGCGGCATCGCGTGTCGTTCACTACGACCGCTGGTGGAACCCCGCCGTCGAAGACCAGGCCACCGACCGAGCGTGGCGCATCGGTCAGCATCGCTCGGTGTTCGTGCACAAGCTCGTCTGCCAAGGCACGATCGAGGAGCGAGTCGACGCCATGATCAACGACAAACGCGCCCTGGCTGATGCCGTTGTCGGAACCACTGGCGAGACATGGCTCAGCGAGCTGTCGACCGACGAACTGCGCGATCTGATCATGCTCGACCACCACGCGGTGCGTGGCACGTGAGCATCGTCATCACGCCAACACCAGCGTCGGTGTCAGCGCGGCGCGAGCCGACGCCGGCGGGCCGGCTGGCAGCCTCGTTGTTGTCAGTGACGGTTGCCGGGCTTGCCGATCCGCAACGGTTTCGACGAGGCAAGGCCTACGTCGCCGACAACGCCGTCGGTCGGCTCGAATTGTCCGAGGGCGTACTGCTGGCCACCGTCGTCGGTACGCGCCCCGAGCCATACCACGTCACGATCACCGTCGAGATCGTCACCCGTCCCGACGATCTCGGCCAGGTGCCCGAGCGGGCGCACGTGGCGAGGCTGATCCCGCGTGGCGAGGAGCTGCTCTGTTCGTGCACCTGCCCCGACTGGGATGACCCGTGCAAACACGCGGTCGCCGCGCTGCTGGCTCTCGCCGCCGAAATGGCGGCGCGGCCCGAGTTGCTGGCCACGTGGCGCTGCGGCGATGTCGACGACCGGCGGCGCACGAAGGTCGGTTCACGGGCACGTACCGATCGGCATCTGCGCTTGGTTCCACCTGCTCCCCCACCATCGCCCTTCGACACCCCCGAATGGCACGAATTCGCCGGTGATGATCTGGCGGCGCCCAACATCAAGGTGACAAGTGAACCGTTGTCGCTGCCGACGATGCAACTGGATCGCACCAATGTTGCCGACGTGATCCGCTCGGCATGGCAGGTGCTCAGCCGATACAGCGCTGACAGCGACTCAGTTCGCTGAACGCCGAGCGCAACGCTCTCGAGCACGCTCCGTTGTTACCGTGACTGTTGAGCTTCGTCTCCGTCGAAGCTGACATCGGCGGTTTCGGCCACACCGGCCGTGCGCCCAGGGCCCGCCTGCCAAGTCCAGTACATGTTGGTGTGGGCGATCACCTTGTCGGCAGGTGGCAGGCCGTAGTCGGAGAAGTCCTCGGTGGTGTGGGCGTCACTGACGAGCAGCGTGTCGTAGCCGCGAGTGAACGCACCGTGGAGCGTCGCCCGGATGCAGGCGTCGGTCTGTGCGCCGGTGACGACGAGCCGACCGACACCGCGTTGTGCGAGTTCGGACTCCAGCGTGGTGTCCTCGAAGGAGTCGCCGTACTGCTTGTGCACCAGAGGCTCGAATTCCAGGCGCTGCAACTCGGGTACGTACTGCCAGCCATCGCTGCCCTTGGGGAGGTCGTCATCGGCGTGCTGGACCCAGATCACCGGCACCTGCTGGGCGCGGGCCCTGTCGATCAGCGTGTTGATGTTCGCGATCACCTCGTCGCGTTGGTGGGCGTTGGCCACCACGTGGTTCTGCACGTCCACGACCAACAAGGCGGTGTGGTGGCGGTCACTCAGGCTGGTCATGGTGGTCTCCCCATCTCAGGATGTCGACGCCATCGACGCCGTCACCCGCACGCGCCCAGATTGCCCCGTCCAGCTTGTGAGCGCAAGGACTCGCCGGGGCGCGGCAGATCTGACGCATTCAAGTTCCGTGTCAGCTCACACAACGACCGTCGCTCTATGAGCTGACACAGACGACGTTTGACGCCGGGCGTCGTGCGAATCGCGCCTGCAACCGGGCGTCGGTGTTAGCTCGAGCGACCGAGGCGTGACCCGCCGAACACCGATACCTCCTGGTGCAGCGGAACGAGATCGCGACGCGGCGGCCGGCGATCGGCTTCGGCCAACGCCGACGATGCCACTTGACGCAGCTCGGCGTTCTCGGCGCGCAGCTGCTCGTTCTCGACCTCGAGTTGCATCACGCGACGGATGCCCTCGAGATTCATGCCTTCAGCGGCCAGTTCGCTGATGCGCCGCAGGCATTCGATGTCGACGTCGCTGTAGCGGCGGTTGCCACCTTGGGTGCGCGCCGGCTGCACCAGCCCGCGTCGTTCGTAGATACGCAACGTCTGGGGGTGCATGCCCGCAAGTTCGGCAGCAACCGAGATGACGTACACAGCATGATGTTGAGATCGCATGGTCACGACTCCAATCGAGTCCTTGGTGAAACGGTAGTCGCCGCGGCGAGCGCCTCGACGGCTGTGCGTTGTTCGTCGGTGAGATGAGCGGGCACCTCGACGTCGACCGTGACGATCAAGTCGCCGGTCGCCTTGTTGGTCACGATGCCCTTGCCCTTCACCCGATGACGCGAGCCAGAAGGTGTTCCGGGCCGCAATCGCAGCATCACCCGGGGGCCATCAAGCGTTGGCACGTCGACGTCGCCACCGAGCGTCGCCTCGGCAAACGTGATCGGCACCTTGACCGTGAGGTTGTTGCCGTCTCGACCGAACAGGCGATGGCCCGCAACGTGGCACTCGACGATCAAGTCGCCCGGCGGACCGCCGTTTCGACCTGGCGCTCCGCGGCCCTTCAGGCGAATCTTCTGCCCGTCGGCAACCCCGGCTGGAATGCGCGCCTGCACTTCGCGCGGGCGCCGTTCGCTGCCGGACCCCCGACACGTCGGACATGGGTCGGTGACCACCACACCACGGCCACCGCAGGCACGACACGGCGACGAGAACGAGAACAGCCCTTGATTGTCGTCGACGACGCCACGCCCACCGCACTGCGAACAGACCGTGGGCTGTGTACCGGGTTTGGCGCCGCTGCCGTGGCAGGTGCTGCACTGCGCGTCGCTGGTGAGGTACAAGGTGGTGGTGAGGCCTTTCACCGCATCGGCAAAGTCGAGATTGAGTGTCGCCTCGACGTCGGCTCCGCGCTGTGGGCCAGCAGCAGCCGACGGTCCGCCGCCGCGCCGCCCGCGACCGAACATCTGCCCCAGAATGTCGCCGAGACCGTCGCTGCCGACGTTGAAGTTGTAGCCCGCCTGTCCCCCTGGGCCACCACCTTGGAACCCGCCGATCGGGCCGAGCTTGCGAACCTCGTCGTACTCCTTGCGCTTGGCTTCGTCGCCCAACACGTCGTAGGCCGCGCTGACCTCCTTGAACCGCTCCTCGGCCGCGTCATCGCCGGGGTGGGTATCGGGATGGCTGCCGCGGGCCAGCTTTCGATAGGCCTTGGTGATGTCTTTCGGGGTGGCGTCGTCGCTGACGCCGAGGACCTTGTAAAAGTCCCTTTCGTACCACTCACGCTGTGCCGCCACCGCTCATCACCTCCTCTACCTCATGCTTGGTCACGCTGGTGTGTCAGCCGCGGACCTTGACCATTGCCGGTCGAAGGACCTTCCCGTTCCACACGTAGCCGGATCGCAGCACTTCGCTGACGACCGGCTCGCCGTCGCCCGGCTCGTGCAACACGGCATCGGCAAGGTGAGGGTCGAACGGTTGCTCGTGCAAGTTCATCGACTCGAGCCCTTGCTTCTTCAACTCGCTGAGCATCAGGTTGAACAGTGGCTCGATCTCTGCGGGATGTTGCAAGAACGCTGCCTCGCATGCGTCGAGCACAGGCAGGAGTGCCTCGGCCAGACGCCCGGTCGCCCGGTCGATGTCGTCGGAGCGCTGCGTCGACAACCGGCGTCGATAGTTCTCGAAGTCGGCTGCAATCCGCTGAGCGCGATCCATCCACTCATCGCGCTCAGCAGTGACAACCTCCAACTCAGTCTGAACGATGTCGTCAGTTCCATCGGCGGAGGCCTCAGCCGGTTCGTCTCCGGTGACAGGATCCGTCGCTGACTGGGAGGGACCGACGTCGCTCACGCTTCGTCCACAATCTCCGCGTCGACGATGTCATCGTCGCTACTCGACTCGCCCGCCTGACCCGATGCCGATGTTCCGGCAGCGTTCTCATCGCGAGCAGCCGACTCGTACAGCTTCTGACTGAATGCCTGGCTGGCTGTCATCAGCTTCTCGTGGGCTGCACGGATCGCGTCCATGTCATTGCCAGCGAGCGCGGTCTTCAGCTCGGTCAACGGAGCCTCGACAGTGGCCTTCTCGGCGTCGTCGACCTTGTCGGCATTGTCGCGGAGCACCTTCTCCATCTGGTACACGAGCGAGTCGGCATTGTTGCGAATCTCGGCCTCTTCGCGACGCTTGCGGTCGTCTTCGGCATGTGCCTCGGCATCGCGGATCATCTGGTCGATGTCCTTCTTGTCGAGTGTCGATTGACCGGTGATGGTCATCGACTGCTCTTTGCCCGTGGCGCGGTCCTTGGCGCTGACGTGCACGATGCCGTTGGCGTCGATGTCGAACGTGACCTCGATCTGCGGTACTCCGCGTGGCGCCGGCGGCAGATCAACCAGTTGGAACTTGCCGAGCGTCTTGTTGTACCCGGCCATCTCCCGCTCGCCCTGCAGCACATGGATCTCGACGCTGGGCTGCATGTCGTCGGCCGTCGTGAACACCTCGGTGCGCTTGGTGGGGATGGTGGTGTTGCGCTCGATCAACTTGGTCATGACGCCGCCCTTGGTCTCGATGCCGAGGCTCAATGGGGTGACGTCGAGCAGCAACACGTCCTTGACGTCGCCGCGCAGAACACCTGCCTGAACCGCGGCACCAACCGCGACGACTTCGTCGGGGTTGACACTCTTGTTGGGCTCCTTGCCCGCAAGGCTGACAACCAGATCGACAACGGCCGGCATGCGTGTGGACCCACCGACCAGGATCACATGGTTGAGTTCGCCCTTGCTGATGCCGGCATCTTTCAATGCCTGCTCGAACGGGATACGGCAACGCTCCATGAGGTCGGCCGTCATCTCTTGGAACTTGGCGCGTGTCAGCGACTCGTCGAGGTGCAGTGGTCCTTCGGCGGTGGCGGTGATGAAGGGCAGGTTGATCTGTGTCTGTTGCACCTGGCTGAGCTCGATCTTGGCCTTCTCTGCAGCTTCCTTCAGACGCTGCCCGGCCATGCGGTCGGCAGCCAGATCGACGCCGTGCGCCGACTTGAACTGCTGCACGAGCCAATCGATGATCCGCTGATCCCAGTCGTCGCCACCGAGGTGGGTGTCGCCGTGGGTGCTCTTGACCTCGAACACTCCGTCGCCGATCTCGAGCACCGACACGTCGAAGGTGCCGCCACCGAGGTCGAACACCAGGACCTTCTCATCCTCGGCACCCTTGTCGAGTCCGTAGGCGAGTGCGGCCGCTGTCGGCTCGTTGATGATTCGCAGCACTTCGAGACCGGCGATCGCGCCGGCTTCCTTGGTGGCGGTGCGCTGGGCGTCGTCGAAGTAGGCGGGCACGGTGATGACGGCCTGGGTGACGGTGTCGCCGAGGTACGCCTCGGCGTCGCGCTTCAGCTTCATCAGGGTGCGGGCGCTGATCTCTTGCGGCGTGTACTGCTTGCCGTCGATGTCGGGGCTCTTCCACGACTCGCCCATGTGCCGCTTGATGCTGCGGAACGTGCGGTCGGAGTTGGTGATCGCCTGGCGCTTGGCGACCTCGCCGACCAGCACCTCTCCCGCCTTGGAGAAGGCGACGACGGATGGTGTCGTGCGCGCACCCTCGGAGTTGGGGATGACGACCGGGTCGCCGCCTTCGAGCACTGCGACGACGGAGTTGGTGGTGCCGAGGTCGATTCCGACTGCCTTGGCCATGGGGGTTGCTCCTTAGATGTGTCAGCCTGGACGGCTCAAACTTGAGTGAACGTGACGCAAGTTTACGGCGGCCTCCCTGGCGGCGCAACACAACCAGAAGAAAACTTGAGTCGAGATGACTCAACTTTTATGGCGGGTTGCGGCGGCGCGGCCGCGCCACCCCGACCCATGCCGCATGCCGCCCCTCGTGAATCGTCCGTGACGAAACTCGCCCCGCGGCACGAATCCCGATCTGGGCGCCAAGCTCGGAGACTTCCCCTGGTCATCCGACGAGAGTGGCACCCAGATCCGGCACCACCGTGGCTCGTTTCGTCACTGACGATTCACGAGGGACCCGGAGCACAGATGTCCAGCCGAGGCCCGGACCGGGCGATCACGCTCGGGGCCGCAGAACGGGCGGGCACGGAACCGGGCGGAGGTGAGAGAATGAACCAGTGTTGACCGCCGAGCAGCTCGATGCTTTCCGCACCGATGGGTTCGTGCTGGTGCCCGACCTGTTGAGCCCTGACGAGTTGGTGACGCTGCAGAAGGGGGTGTGGGAGAACTTCCCGACCCCGGAGGCCTACTTCGCCGAGCCGGAGGCCTTCGCCCACCTCACCGACATGCCGTTCTCCGGGTTGGTCAACTTTCCCTGGGCTTCACCGGAGCTCAACCGGCTGGTCGCCCACCCGAACCTGCTGTCGATCGTCCGACAGATCCTTGGCACCGACGACATCCGCCTCTACAAGGGCGAACTGTGGGCGAAGTACTCGGGCAACACGGACTACGACCAGCACCACCATCGCGACTTCGGCAACCACACGCTGGTTGTTCCGAGCGTGCAGCGTCGTTGGATGCAGGTCACGACCTTCACCTACCTGTGCGACATCGACGAGCGCAACGGGGCGACCGCGGCAGTGTCGAAGCGGTACTCGAAGCACATCCCCCTCGGCCAGCGCAGAACCGAACCGGGTGACCTGCGTGACGTCGAGGTGTTGGCCTCCGGCAAGGCCGGCACCACGTTGGTGTACTCGACCGAGGTCTTCCACCGGGCAACGTCGATGACGGGCACCGACGCGTCGCGGTTCACCGTTCTGGCCGACTACAAGGCGGCTGACAACACATGGACCAACAAGCAGGCGTTCGGCCATCTCGGGCAAGCCCCGGAGATGATCGAGTTCGTGACCAACGTCGACCCTGATACACGCACGCTGCTCGAGATACCGGCACCGGGCCACCCGTACTGGACCGACCAGACCATCGCCGACATGGAGGTGCGCTACCCCGGCATCGACATGACCCCGTACCGCCGGAAGATCTGACCCCACCGCTACTGTCCCAGAGATGCAGCTCACCGATCTGTGCATCTTCACCGAGCCCCAGCAGGGCGCCTCCTACGACACGCTGCTCGCCGTCGCTCAGCGAGCCGAGTCGCTCGGGTTCGGCGGCTTCTTTCGCAGCGATCACTACCTGGCGATGGGGCAATCCAGCGGTCTGCCGGGGCCCACCGACGCCTGGGTCACGCTGGCGGGACTCGCCCGCGAGACGTCGACGATCCGACTCGGCACGCTCGTTTCACCGGTCACGTTTCGCTCACCTGGTCTGCTGGCGATCAGCGTCGCCCAAGTCGATCAGATGAGTCGCGGGCGCATCGAGCTGGGCATCGGCGCCGGATGGTACGAAGCAGAGCACTTCGCATATGGATTCGACTTTCCCGAGGTCGCCAAGCGGTTCGACGGCCTCGCCGATCAACTGGCGATCATCGAAGGCCTCTGGAACACGCCCGCCGGTGAAACGTTCAGCTACACCGGCACCGTGCACAGCGTCACCGACTCGCCGGGGCTCCCGAAACCCGTCCAGCAACCACTGCCCATCATCATGGGTGGAGGTGGACCTTCGCGCACGCCGGCGTTGAGCGCCCGCTACGCCACGGAGTTCAACACCGCGTTTCATTCCCTGTCGGTGTTCGCCGAACGCAAGCAGCGCGTCGACGCTGCATGCGCTGTCATCGATCGGAAGCACCCGATCCGACACTCCATTGCGCTCGTCGCTTGTGTGGGCGCAACCGAGGCCGATGTCGATCGGCGTGCCGCAGCCATCGGCCTCACTTCCACGCAGGCTCGCGAGAAAGGTGCCGCAGGGTCACCCGAAGAAACCGCGGCGACGATCCGAGCGTTTGTCGACGCCGGCGCCGAGCGCGTGTACCTACAGATCCTCGACCTGTCTGACCTCGATCATCTCGACATCATCGCGAACGAGGTGGCGCCGCTGCTCGCCTGATCGCAACGATCAGTCGTCGTCACCACCACCGGGGCCACTGTTGCCGTCGCCACCGCCACCAGGGCCGCTGTTGTCATCGCCGCCGTCGCCCCCGTGATCGTCGACCGTGTCGTCGGTCGTGTCATCGGTCGTGTCGTCGGTCGTGTTGTCCGTCGAGGTGCTCGACGTGTTGTCGGTCGAGCTGCTCGTGACCGACTCATCGTGCAACTCCACCGACGTGTTGACGACACCGAACAGCAGGTTGGCATGGAAC
>JANOJI010000339.1:0-5447 GCA_031408175.1 Ilumatobacteraceae bacterium | reverse complement strand
GCTTGCCGGCGGCGAATCGGCAGTCGCCGGATCGTATGCCGAGGCCGCCGGCTGCGACATCGTCTGTGCTGCCACCCGTGCCGACGCTGCGCTGTTTGGTCTCGCCGAGGTGCGGCCGGGTACCCACCTCAATCTGGTTGGGTCGTATCGTCTCGACCTTCGCGAGGTCGCGGCCGATCTGGTCGCCGCGTCGACGGTCGCAGTCGACGACATCGCCGCCGCGAAGGCCGAGGCTGGTGACCTCTTCATCGCGGTGAAGGAAGGTGCCTGGTCGTGGGACAAGATCGCCGGCGACCTCACCGACCTGGCCAGTGGACGACTACGCCGCACGTCTGATACCGAGATCACGCTTTTCAAGAGCGTCGGGTTAGCAGTGCAAGATCTGGCGATCGCCCAACGCGCGGCAGCGGCGGCGGGAATCCTGGAAGTCTCGTGAGCAAGTCAGTCGTCATCGTCGGCGGTGGCCTCGTCGGCCTATCATCCGCGCTCTTCCTCACCGAAGCGGGAGCCGACGTCACCATCGTCGACAGCGGCGCGCTTGGAGGGGGCGCCGCCCGCGGCAATGCCGGATTCATGTGTACTGCGATCGTCGAGCCGCTGCCGGCACCTGGAGCGATCGGCAACGCGCTGAAGTCGCTGCGCGACCCGCAGCGAGCATTGCGGGTGCTACCGAAGGCCATCCCGGCCATGACACCGTGGCTCTTGGCCTTCGCCCGCAACTGCACGGCGTCGCGGTACCAATCGGGTCGTGCCGCACTGGCCCAGTTCAACCGCAACGGCGCTGCGATTCTCGAACGGCTGGCAACGCAGGGTGTCGCCGTCAGCCTCAGCCGCGAACTGCTCGTCCCGTACCACGACGTCGCCAAGGCAGAGCACCACTTCAAGGCGCTGCAGCCAATGATTGAGTTCGGCGCACGCATCCCCGATCGAGTCGTCGATGGCGATGAGATCCGCCGCCTCGCTCCTGCGATCACCGACCACATTCGTGCCGGACTGGTGATGCCGGGCGACCGGTCGATCGACCCGCGAAACTACGTCGACTCGGTCATCGAGATTCTCAAGTCGCGCAATGTTCGAATCATCGAGCACACCGAGGTCACCAGCGTCCAGTCGTCGGGCGACCGGGTTCGTTCGCTGTCGACCACCAACGGATCCGTCGACGGCGAGGAGTTCGTGGTGTCGGCCGGCGCGGGATCTCGGCTGGTCGCCAAGCACTTCGGCCTGCGGCTGTCGGTCATCCCTGGACAGGGTTACAACGTCGCGCTGCCGACCTCAAGCGGCCTGCAGCAGCCGGTGATCTTCGAGGAGGTGCATGCTGTCGCTACCCCGTTCGAGGACCGGATTCGCTTGGGGGGCACGATGGAGTTCGGCGGCGATCATCCGCCGTTCGACGGTCGCCGAGTCGAGACGATCATCGCCTCGATGCGCAAGTTCCTCGACCTCGACTGGAATGAACGATACGACACATGGGCCGGGTCCCGGCCGATGAGTGCCGATGGATTGCCGTTCATGGGCCGACCCAAGCGATGGAGCAATGTGGTGGTCGGGGCCGGTCACGGCATGTTCGGCTTGACCCTGGCACCGCCCAGTGGCCTCGCCATCTCGGAGCTGATCATGACCGGACGAAGCTCGACCGACATCAGCGCTTTCGACCCCGATCGCAACCCGCTGCGACGCGCCAGAGTCCGGAGCTAGAGCAAGCCCACCTCGTCGCCCCACACATCGCTCAGCACGTAGCCGAGTTGATAGGGATCGCTTGGGTCCACAGTGCTCGTGCGAGTACCGACGACCCAGCCCCGTCCGGAGATACGTGGGAGCACCGCGGCGCGGCCGCCGACCGTGGTCTCGCCGATGATCTCGACGATGAACTCGCTGTCGATCAGCGATCTGGCGATGAACTTGCTACCGACCGCGGCCGCGCTGCGAGCGGCCAGCACAGCCATGCGGGCCGAGTTGCCGGTGCCGCACGGCGATCGGTCGACACGACCGCTCAATACCGTGGCGCCGCGTAGCGAGCCATTGGCCGGATCATCATCGCCGATCAGCATCACGTACGAGATGAAGTCGATCTCCGAGATCTCGGGGTGCTGCACGGTGATCGACTGGCGAGCCGCGAGCGAGATGGCCGTGCCGGCCTGGACAACCTGGCGGGCGCTCTCACGGTTGAGCTTCACGCCGAACTGCGCGGGATCGGCGAACACGTAGTAGCAGCCTCCGTAGGCAACGTCGACCTTGATATCGCCGAGGCCGGGCACGTAGAGCGACACATCGAGTGCCTCGACGAACGAGGGAACGCCGTCGAACGTCACCCTCTCGCAGCGACCATCGCGACACGACGCCGTGACCTTGATCAGACCAGCAGCAGTTTCGAGCACAACATGCGTCTCGGGTTCGACCATCGTCACCGTGCCGGTCTCGAGCAGCGCGGTGACCACGCAAATCGTGTTCGACCCGCTCATCGCATGGGCACGGTCGGCCTGGCAGATGATGAAGCCGGCATCGGCGTCGGGTTCGAGCGACGGGAACACCAGGTTTGCACTGGTCTGTGGCCGACCTCGTGGCTCGAAGCACAAGAACTTGCGGATCGAGTCGTCGACTTCGTTGATGTGGCGCAACTTGTCGCGCATCGACGCGCCTGGCACGTCGAACACCGAGCCCAGATAGCAGGTGCCCTGCTCGCCCTCGGCGTGTACCTCGACGGCGGTGTACGACCTTGTCGAGCGCATCGCCTGCCTTAACCCTTGGCGAATGCGGCAGCGAGGGCCTGGTCGAGCACCGTCAGCAGCTCGGTGGCAGTTTCGTCGGGCAAGGCCAGCAACGGTGCGCGTACCGGACCACAATCGAAGCCCTGATGCGCAAGGCCCAGCTTGGCCTTGGCGTTGTACGAACCGCTCTCCATGTTCTGGATCCACGGCAAGATCTCGGAGAACTGCCGCCTTGCCAGGCCATGGTTGCCTTCGTTGGCGGTGTTCATGATCACCACGTGGTGGCGGGGCAACACATTGGCGGTGCCCGCCAGCCAACTGCGTACACCCCACGCGAAGTAGTCGGCAGCCTGGTCGTCGCTGCCGCACATGATCTCAAGATGTCCGGTGTACGTTCGTTGCAAGTGCAAGAACCGTGAGAAGTCGCCGCTCGATTCTTTGATGGCGATGATGTTCGAGTGGCCGGCCACCGCGTCGAGGCACTCGTAGCCGATCTCCACTCCGGCGCGCGCCGGATAGTTGTAGAGCACGACCGGCTTGTCGACCGCATCGGCGATGGCGACGAAATGCGCTGCCAACTCTCGCTGCGTCGGCAGCGACGTGGGCGGAGCGGCGAGCATGATGGCGTCGTAGCCCATACCGATGGCCGCCTCGGCGAGTCGAATGGCTTCGTGTGTCGAGCCGGCGTTGCAGCCGGCAACCAGCTGAGCCCGTCCGCCGACGACCTCGCTGGTGTGAGCCATCACACTCTTGCGTTCGTTGGACGACATCGCGTAGTACTCGCCCGTCGTGCCACACGACACCACGCCGCTGACCCCGGCGTCGAGGCAGAAGTCGATCACCTTCGTCAATGTCGAGAGATCGAGACCCTCGTCGGCATCGAACGGGGTGACGACCGGAACGTACACACCTTCAAGTTTCAAATCGCTCATGTGCTCACGGTACCACTGCCTCCAACGGGAGCGAAGGGCGACTAGCCGAGGGCCATCAAGGCAACACCAACACCGCTGGCCCCGACGCCGATGGCTTGCCAGCTACGCAATCGCTCGCCGTTGAACAGCACAGAGAGCAGCACGGCGACGGCGGCGAACTGCGACGCAGCGACGGACACCGGGCCAGCGGAACCGTTGATGTAGCCGAGCTTCAATGAAGCAATCGCCACGCCTGCAGACAGACCGGCGCCGATCCCCCACATTCGTGCCGGCGCACGCAATGCCAACATCGGTGCCTTGTCGAGCGGTTGCAACGCCATCAAGAACAACAGCCCGGCAAGACGTTGAGTGAGCACAGGCGACAGACCGGCAGCGTCAGACGTCTCCGACGTCAATGTGAACGCGATACCGAAGAACAGACCGGCGCCGATACCCAAGAACACACCGATCTTGACGCTGCCCATACCGTTGCGTTGGTACGTCGTGAGCACGAGCGCGATCAGCCCCAACACCATGCCGTAAGCCGCAACCGTGCTGGGTGTGTCGCCCCTGACGAGGTCGACGATCACCGGTACCGCGGCAAGCAACACCGACGCCGTGGGTGCGACGATGCCCATGCGCGCCACGCTGTATCCCCGGTAGAGCATGACCAGTCCCGCGGCCAGGGTGATGCCCGACAGGGACCCCAGCACTACATCGCGCAGCATCCAGTCGACAGGCTTGACGAAGAACAGCAGCGGGGAGATGAGTCCTGATACAGCGAGATTGGTGCGCGTGACCGATACCGGGCTGATCGTTCGCGAGGCTCGATTCGCGGTGAAGTCGCTGATGCCCAGAAGGATGCCCGCGACAACGCCAAGGAGTACTCCCACTGCGCGACCCTCTACTCCGTGACCGGAACGCGCTCGGTGAGCGGAGGCGGTGGCTCGGCCGGACTCCCGTATCCATGACGCAGGCCCGACATACCACGATACGAAGCACGCTCTGCCGGCTGCCATCCGCTCAGCAAGGGCGGGTCGGGTTCGAACACCTCGACACGCAACGGGTTGCAGTTCGGCTCGACGTCGGATCCCTCACCCCAAAGTGGCACTGCCAGATCACCGCCAGGGCACAACGAGATGGCCACCAAAACGTCGATCTCGGCAAGCAGTTCGACATAGTCACCGGGGCGTGCCGGGCATGCCTTCATGAAGTAGCGCTTGTCGTCGGGCATCAGCCCAGTGACCTGGAACAGGTTGATCACATCGTGGACGTCGAACTCGGTCAGACCGAACTGTGCGACCGCACGGGTGAGGTTGGAGTGGCAATGGAAATCGTACGCAGCTCCGCTCAAGAGCTGATTTACATAGGGGTCGCACCGAGTTCCCAGCAGGTCGTGACATCCGGCATCGTCCTCGTCACGCCCGTAGGCGACGGTGTCGGCAATGAACGTGACCATCGGCCGCAGGAACGGCAGGTTGCTCCAAAGTCGGTGTCCAGTGGTGAGATGTGTTCCGTAGAACTGGCGAGTTCGGCTCGCCCAAAATCGCTCCCGCGGATCGTGTTGCGACCACAGGTTGAGATCGACGACCTGCGGCCCGTCGACGGTGGAGAACCGCACAATCTGGCCAGCGGTCACGGTGAAGGCATGCCCGGCCCTGACAGCAACGACCTGCTCGTACACCAACCTCCGGCGATCTTGCCGCGCCGCCAACTGCTGGATCAGGGTGCGGTCGGGAGTCAAGGGGCTGTCGCCGGTGGCGACGTACGAGGCTTGCGGCACGTGGGCAGCATGTCATACGCGATGCAGCGCATCAGAGTGTTTCCGTAC
>JANOJI010000336.1:0-9777 GCA_031408175.1 Ilumatobacteraceae bacterium | reverse complement strand
TGATCGGCGATGGCTCGCAGCGCCTCCGCACCATCGGGGCGATAGTTGGTGCGAGCGTCGCCACAAATGATCACTGTCGATCGTGATGAAACCGCGTCGGCGAGATGGTGCTCGACGAACCGCGTGAAGGCTCGGCCGTAGTCGCTGTGGCCGTCGTCGCCCAGCACGCCGCGTCGTTCGACGAAACGGTTGACGTGGATCTCGTGCTGTGCCGTTTCGAAGAGGTCGGTTACTTCGGCGATGCCGTCGACGAACGCGAAGCTGCGAACGCGTCGAAGCTCGTCGTGCAACGCGTGGACGAGGGTGAAGGTGAACTGGGCGAACTCGGCCACCGATCCGCTGACATCGCACAGCAGCACCAGGTCGGGGCGATGCGGGTGCCGACGCCGCATCACGACGTCGAGCGGCACTCCGCCTGCCTGTAGCGAGCGGCGAATGGTGCGGCGCGGATCAAGTCGACCGGTACTGCGTAGGCGGCGGTGGGCGCTGATGCGCGCCGCCAGTTGACGGGCGAGCGGTTGCACCACGCGGCGAAGCTCGCTGAGCTCCAGCGATGAGAGTTGCAGCATGTCCCGGTCGGCCAGGGCGGTACCGATCTCGACGTTGACATGGTCCACACCTCCGGCTGTCATGCGTGCTGCGATCTCGGCAGCGAGCCGCCGGCGGAAGTGTTCGAGCATCTCCGTGAACTCGTTGCGCGCCAGCATCAACTCGAGTTCAGTCAGGCCACCCTCGCGGCGTAGCTGCTGCATGGCCGCACTGAGCATGCGCGACAAGTCGATGGCCCGCATGACCTTGTGAAGGTAGTAACGCTCGCTGTGCTCGGCATTGTCGTCGAAACCGGCAAGCACGTCGACCGCCTGCTGGGCAAGAAACGCGATCTGGGCGTCGTCGCCCTGCTGCATTGCGTGCAGCAAAGCACTGGACAGTGCACCGGCACTCACGACTGGCAGCTCCTCCTGAAGGCTCGCAGCGTCGTCCTGCAGGCCGACTGAACCGACGCCTGTGAACACGGCGCGGAAGGCACGATCGAACTCGCCCGTCGGGTCCGAGCTCTTCACGAGCGTTGCCCGCAGCCCGGCCTTCACCGATTCGGGTTCATCGAGCGGCAGGTGCGTCAGCGCGGTGAAGGCGTCGATCACAGCCCCCGTCGTCACATCGATGCCGCGGCGACGCAAGTGATCGACGAGAACCTCGACGCGGCCGATCAGCGGATGAGTGGACTCGGTCACCGCTTGGCCAGCTGACCTTCGATGCTGCGCGCCGTGGTGAGGAGGTTCGGCAAGATGACGCCGCGCAACTCCTTCAGCGTCACCCGAGCCGCGTGAGTGCCGACGTTGATTGCCGCAAGCGTCCGACCGCGTCGATCGCGCAATGGCGCGGCGACAGATCTGATTCCCACCTCCAGCTCCTGATCGACCAGTGCGTAGCCCTGGCCGCGCACCGTGTGGATCTCGGATCGCAGCGCCTCGACGTCGGTGATCGATTGAGCCGTCAGTTCGCTCACGACCAGGCCGTCGAGAAACTCGTCAAGCTGAGGGTCGGTCAGACCGGCCAGCAGCACCCGACCCATCGATGTCCAGGCGGCCGGCAGACGTGAGCCGATCGCCAGCGAGATGCCCATGATCCGCTGCGTGTTCACGCGAGCTACGTAGACGATCTGGGCGCCGTCGAGTACCGAGGCGGAGACGCTCTCGTGCACACGATCCGACAGTGCCTCCATGAACGGTTGGGCGATGTCGGGGAGCTGCAGCGAGGAGACGTAGGCGAACCCGAGGTCGAGGACTCGTGGTGTGAGCTCGAACGTTCGCCCGTCCGTGCACACGAACCCGAGGGCTACAAGGGTGTGCAGCAAGCGTCGAGCGGTTGCCCTGGTGAGCCCGGTGGCGCGCGACATGTCGGCCAGCGTCATGGCCGGCCGCTCGGCGTTGAAGGCCTGCAGCACGGTAAGGCCCCGACTCAACGATTGGACGTATTCTCGTTCCGGGCTGTCACTTGACGCCTTGCTGCTTGACACTGAGCACACCTCCCGCGACAATGTTCACATATCGCACGAGTGTGCGCAATGCGAACATTTGAGGGGGGTTGCGTGACCGAGTACGTCACAAAGTTCGGGTCGCTCGCCGACTACGACAAGGGCGGCATCGAGCTGATCAACGACCAGGCCAAGAACTACGCGTTCTCCAACATCTTCGAGGTTGCCAACTCCTCGAAGCCGTGGGAGAAGGTCGCTGTCGGCAAGAACATGCAGTATGTGCTCGAGGCCATCCGCGCCGAGGGCACCAGTGAGTGGCGCACGTGCGCCCACGACGAGTTCCCGCTGTGCATGGATGGTGAAGTCACCATCGAACTGATCAAGCTCGACTCACCGGCCGCGCCCGCCGACAAGGAAGGGTCCGTGCGCATCGACGGCGAGCCTGCGGGAAAGAAGATGGGGCGCATCGTCTTGCGCAAAGGGCATCAAGCCCTCCTGCCCGCCAACGCCGCCTATCGCATGAGCGCCTCGGCGCCCAGCGTCGTCCTGTTGCAGACCATCCTCGGCGACGACACCGTCGAGCGCTGGGCCGACATTTGTTTGAGCTGACCACATCTTGTTCGAAGAAGGAATCACTGACATGACATTGACCGACGTTCAATCGACCGATCCAAACGCACAGGGCTATCGCGAGTTCAGCCTCGGCGCGTTCCACTTCACGCGCGACGAGTACTTCGTGCACATCGCGTGGCCAACGGGCAAGCACGTGCTCAGTGCCGACGTGTTCCTTCGCGCGTTGCAGCGCGATGTTGCCTGGGACTTCTTCTACGGCACCGTCAACTTCGACAGCGTGTTCGGCACCGTGAATCACTACGGCACCGTCGACATGTTCGCCGGACGGTTCAACGACGCGTACCGCAAGGCCGAGCTCGACCACACCGAAAACTTCGACACGCCGCTGATCCGCGAGACGTTCAAGGCGATGCTCGACGATTGGACGAACGCTTCATTCGACCCGTTCGCCAGTCCGGCCGAGACCGACAAGCCGTTCGGAGTCAAGGACGGCAACAACACCGAGGCCATCACTCGGCGGCGAGTCGCTGCGAATCGCATGGTCAGCGTTCCCGGCGACGAGCAGGTCCGTACAGACGAGACGCACCCCGTCAACCGCATGTTCGCCGACGTGCCGCAGGACGAGCCCGAGGTGTATCCCGAGCCAGGCTTCGAGGACGAAGTCGCTGCGTACAACCTCTACAAGTACATCAGCCGCAGCGATGTCACGTGGAACCCCAGCGTCGTCAGCGTATGCAAGGCCAGCCTGTACTGCCCGACCAGCGAGGAGTACATGCTCCCGGTCTTCCACGGCAACGACCGTGTCGAGTGGTTCGTGCAGCTCAGCGACGAGATCGTCTGGGATGTGCAGGATCGCGACACCGGCGCGCCACGCAGCAAGGTCACGATGAAGGCCGGCGACGTCGCGGCGATGCCAAGCGATATTCGCCATCAGGGCTACAGCGCCAAGCGTTCGATGTTGCTGGTGTGGGAGAACGCCTCGCCGGAGCTGCCGGAGATGATCCGCACGGGCAAGGCCAGCGTGTATCCCGTCGATTTCTGATGCGCAATCAGCTGTTCATCGGCGGCAAGTTCGTCGACTCCGTGAGCGGCGCGACCATCGAGGTCATCAACCCGCACGACTGCTCGGTGATCACCGAGGTCGCCGAGGCGCGAGCTGACGATGTCGATCGCGCCGTCGACGCGGCGTCGGCTGCGTTCCCGGCGTGGCGGACGATAGCGGCTGCCGAGCGAGGACGGCTGCTGTTGAAACTCGCCGATGCGATCGAGGCGCACGGCGAAGAATTGGCGCAGCTCGAAAGCCTCGATACCGGTCACCCGATCAGTGATGCCCGAAAGCTCGACGTGCCCCGGACCGCAGCCTGCTTCCGGTACTTCGGGGGTATGGCCGACAAATTGCAGGGCGACGTCATACCCGTCGAGCCGGGGTTCTTGAACTACGTCCAGCGCGAGCCCCTTGGTGTTGTCGGCCAGATCGTGCCGTGGAACTTCCCGTTGATGTTCTGCTCGTGGAAGATGGGCCCGGCGCTCGCCGCGGGAAACACGTTGGTGCTGAAGCCCAGCGAGCTGACACCACTGTCGTCGCTGCGACTTGCCGAGCTGATGACCGAGGTCGGTTTCCCCGCAGGCGTCGTCAACATGGTGCCGGGCTTCGGTACGGGCGCCGGTGAACGGCTGGCAACCCATCCTGATGTCGCCAAGATCGCGTTCACCGGGTCCACGGCGACTGGCAGACGTATCGTCGAGTACTCCGCCTCCAACCTGAAGCGGGTGCAGCTCGAGCTCGGCGGCAAGGGCGCCAACATCGTCTTCGAGGACGCGATCATCCCAGCGGCCGTCGGTGGCAGCGCCTTCGCCATCTTCCACAACCAAGGTCAGGCGTGCATTGCCGGCTCGCGGTTGCTGTTGCACGAGAAGATTGCCGATCAGTTCCTCGAGCGCTTCGTGCGGCTGGCGCAGTCGATCAAGCTCGGCAACCAACTTGATCCGAGCACCGAAATGGGGCCGCTGACCTCGCCCATGCACCGCGATCGGGTCGTCAGCTATGTGAAGGTTGCGATCGACGAGGGTGGCGAGATCATCACCGGTGGCCATGCTCCCGACGACCCTGCGCTCGCCAACGGCTGCTACATCGAGCCGACGATCGTGCGCGCCAAGCCCGGCGATCGCGTGTGCCAGGAGGAGGTCTTCGGGCCGTTCGTCACGGTGTCGACGTTTGCCGACGACGACGAAGCGTTGGCCATCGCCAACAGCACCGACTACGGCCTTGGTGGTGGGTTGTGGACTCAGAACCTGTCGCGTGCTCATCGCATGGCCGGGGCGATGCGCAGCGGCATGATCTGGGTCAATTCATACAAGCGGGTCAGTCCTGGGTCACCGTTCGGTGGAACCGGGCTCAGCGGCTACGGCCGCGAGATGGGGTTCGAGGCGATGCGCGAGTACACCGAACCGAAGAGCATCTGGATCAACGTCGACGCCCAGATCCCACCGTGGTACCCCCGATGATCACGTCGTTACGCGACGCCGTGGCCGAGCATGTGCATGACGGCGACACACTGGCGCTGGAAGGCTTCACCCACCTGATCCCGCATGCTGCAGCACAAGAGATCATTCGTCAGGAGCGTCGCAACCTCCATCTCGTGAGGATGACCCCCGACATCGCCTACGACTGGTTGATCGGATCCGGTTGCGTCACCAAATTGACGTTTTCGTGGGGTGGCAATCCCGGCGTCGGTTCGCTGCAGCGCTTTCGCGACGCCGTCGAGAATCAATGGCCACATCCGCTCGAGATCGAGGAGCACAGTCATGCGGGCATGGCGACTCGCTATGCGGCCGGTGCGGCGGGTCTCCCCTTCGGCATCCTGCGTGGCTACATCGGCACTGATCTGCCGAAGCACACCAGCACCATCAAGACCGTCGAGTGCCCATTCACAGGCGAGGTCTTGGCCGCCGTGCCGGCGATCAATCCCGATGTCGGAATCATTCACGCCCAGCGCGCCGATCGCGCCGGCAACGTGCAGATCTGGGGACTGCTCGGTGTGCAGAAGGAAGCGGTACTGGCCGCGGCACGGTCGATCGTGACCGTCGAGGAGATCGTCGACGAGTTGCCGCCGGTGCCGGGTGCGATCGTGCTGCCGTCGTGGGTCGTCAGCGCGGTGTGTCACGTGCCGGGAGGTGCGCACCCGAGCTTTGCGATGGGTTTCTCCACCCGCGACAACGCGTTCTACAAGGCGTGGGATGCCATATCGAAAGATCGCGACGCCTTCACTGCGTGGATCGACAAGCACGTCGTGGGCACATCGGACTTCGCCGAGTACTCCGGAAGCGTGGGCATCGGATGAGCGAGTACACCACTGATGAACTGATGATCGTCAACGCCGCCCGCCAACTGGGGGCGCTCGCCGCGGACGACAAACGGCAATGCTTCGTGGGCATCGGCCTGCCGTCTACAGCAGCCAATCTGGCCCGCCGTCTGTACCCGATCGAGCCGGTGTTGATCTATGAGTCCGGCTGCATCGATACCAAACCAACGCGACTTCCACTGTCGATCGGCGACGGCGAGCTCGCCGAGACCAGCGATGCGGTGGTCAGTGTTCCCGAGATTTTCGCCTACTGGCTGCAGGCCGGCCGAATCGACATCGGGTTCCTCAGTGGTGCCCAACTCGACAAGTACGCCAACATCAACTCCACGGTCATCGGCTCGTACGAATCGCCGAAGACGCGCCTCCCCGGTGCCGGTGGCGCTCCGGAGATCGCTGCATCCGCAGGTGCCGTGATGGTGATCATGCGCCAATCGGCGCGGGCCTTCGTCGAGCGCTGCGATTTCCGCACATCGATTGGTTACGGCGACGGCAAGGGTGATCGCGAGCGGTTCGGCCTGCGCGGTGGCGGACCGAAGTGGGTCATCACCGACCTCGCCGTGATGGAGCCCGATCCCGACACGTGCGAGTTGGTGGTCGTTGCGTTGCACCCGGGGATCACTCGCGAACAGGTGGTGGCGGCGACGGGATGGGCGGTTCGGTTCAGCGATGGCTTGACTACGACCGACGAACCGACCGACGTCGAGCTCGACATGTTGCGCGCGCTGCAGGCGGCATGAACCCGTTCACCTACGACCAACTGCCGGCGCGCATCGTGTTCGGTGCCGGTCGATTGGCGGAGGTCGGCGCAGAGGTCGAGCGTCTCGATGGGCAGCGGGTGATGCTGATCTCCGATTGGGCCGCGACGGCGCCGGCGGCCGCCGTCACGGCGCAGCTCGGGTCCCGGTTGGCGCTGGCGTGGGACGAAGTCGCCCAGCACGTGCCCGTCGAACTCGCCGAACGCGCGCGCGCCGCGGCGACCGAGGCGAACATCGATTGTGTGGTGTGTATCGGAGGCGGGTCGTCGACCGGTCTGGCCAAGGCTCTTGCCCTGAGCCACGGAGTACCGATTCTCGCTGTGCCCACCACCTACGCGGGGAGTGAGCAGACGTCGATCTATGGACTCACCGGGGGACGCCACAAGCAGACCGGCAAGAACCCGATGGTGCAACCGAAGACCGTTGTGTACGACCCCGAGCTCACCGTGGGTCTGCCGCCGCAGGTCACTGGGCCTTCTGCGTTCAACGCGCTCGCTCACTCGGTCGAGTCGCTCTATGCACCAGGCCACAATCCCATCACGTCGGTGTTGGCGCTCGAGGGTGTACGTGCCATTCATGACTCGCTGCCGACGGTGATGACGTCGCCGGGCGATGTCGATGCCCGCGGCACGCTGTTGTACGGCGCCTACCTCAGTGGTGTCGCCCTCGGCACGACGGCCGCCGGCCTCCATCACAAGCTGTGTCATGTGTTGGGTGGCCGGTTCAACTTGGTGCACGCCGATGCCCACTCGGTCATCTTGCCGCATGCCATCGCCTTCAACGGTCCGGCACTCCCCGACGAGATGGCCAGGCTGGCCACCGCGCTCGGCTCTGCGGGCGGCGATCCTGCTAGCGCGTTGTGGGATCTGGCCGTGGCCAGCAACGTGCCAACACGGCTCGCCGATCTCAACGGGCACGATGGCTTGCTGAAGCGCAACGACCTGGCCGGCGCAGCGCACGCCGCAGCCGAAGAGATCACTGTCAACCCGCGTCCAGTCACCGAGGGCGACCTGCTCGGCATTCTGGAACGGGCGTACGACGGAGAGCGACCATGAACAGTGAAGCGTTCATCGTCGACGCCGTGCGCACACCGCTCGGCCGCATCGGCGGAGCGCTCGCCGGTGTGCGTCCCGACGACCTGTTGGCCAGCGCAGTTCGGGCCATTGTCGAGCGCTCGCCATCGCTCGACCCTGCGTCGATCGACGAGGTGTATGCCGGCGATGCCAACGGCGCCGGCGAGGACAACCGCAACGTCGGCCGAATGGCCCTGCTGCTGGCCGGGCTTCCAACCACCATTCCAGCGGCGACCGTCAACCGGCTGTGCGGTAGCGGTATCGAGGCAATATTCGGAGCGTCGCGCACGGTCGCTGTGGGCGATGCCGACATCACCATTGCGTGCGGGGTCGAGAGCATGACCCGTGCCCCGTGGGTGGTGCTGAAGCCGCCGAAGGCCTTCCCGACCACGCACGAGCAGATGTGGAACTCGGCGCTCGGCTGGCGCATGATCAACCCGAAGATGCCGGGGGAATGGACGATCTCGCTCGGCGAAGGCGCCGAGGTATTGGCCGACAAGTACTCGATTTCGCGCGACGAGCAAGATGCGTTCGCGATGGGCTCGCATCATCGAGCCGCGGCCGCGTGGTCGGCTGGTCGTTTCGCGGCGGAGACGGTGCAGGTTGTCGACGCTCCTCTCGAACGCGACGAGTGCATTCGACCGGAGTCCTCGATGGAGACGCTGGGCAAGTTGAAGCCGGTGTTCAAGCAAGGTGGCTCGGTCACGGCAGGCAACGCTTCGCCGATGAACGACGGAGCCGCGGCGATGTTGGTCATGTCGCCGCGGGGTGTCGAGTTGTCACAGACGATGCCGATGGCGAGGATCGTCAGCAGGGCGACCAGCGGCGTCGATCCACATCTCTACGGAATCGGCCCGGTCGAAGCCGCGCGTACAGCGCTGAGGCGGACGGGGATCGGTTGGGGCGATCTCGCGGCGGTCGAACTCAATGAGGCATTTGCCGCGCAGTCACTGGCATGCCTGCGCGAGTGGCCCGAACTCGATCCGGCGATCGTCAACCAGCACGGTGGCGCGATCGCGATTGGTCACCCCTTGGGTGCCTCCGGAGTGCGAATCGTCACGACACTCGTCCATCATCTGCGCCGTACAGGCGGCCGCTACGGCCTGGCGGCGATGTGCGTCGGCGTTGGCCAAGGCATCGCCATCGTCATCGAGAACCTCGCCACCTAACCCGCTCCGAGTGTTTCCGGCCCGCGGCGGTCCATCCGAGTGTCTGTGGCCCGCCCGGGCGGGCGCGAAACACTCGTCTGCGGCACGCCGGGCCGCAAACACTCGCACGGGTTAGAGGCGGGATCGGGCGACTTCGGTGACTGCGTCGAGGGATTCGGGGTTCTTCAGGGCTCCACGGCTGGCCACCGAGTCGGGATCGGCGCCGCGGAGGATCTTCTTCACGGGAAGCTCCAGCTTCTTGCCGGACAACGTGGTGGGGATTGAGGGAAGCGGATAGATCTCGTCGGGTACGTGCCGCGGCGAGAGGTTGCTGCGCAAGGCTCGCTTGACCTGGTCGATCAGATCGTCGAACTCGGCGCCTTCACCCAACGCCACGAACAACACCAGCACCCCGGCGCCGCCGCCATCGGTGTCTTCGAGGTGCACGATCAGGCTGTCGTTGATTCCGTCGACCGCTTCGACGACCCTGTAGATCTCGCTGGTGCCGATACGGACGCCGCCACGATTCAAGGTGGCATCGGAGCGGCCGGTGATGACGCAACTGCCGTGATCGTCGATCGTGATCCAGTCGCCGTGGCGCCACACACCCGGATACGAATCGAAGTACGCGGCTCGGTACCGCGAGCCGTCGGCGTCGCCCCAGAACCCGATCGGCATCGACGGCATCGGCTTGGTGACGACCAACTCTCCCTGTTGGCCGACGACCGAGCGACCAGCGTCGTCGAATGCCTCGACCGCGGCACCGAGGCAGCGGCAGGAGATCTCGCCCGCGACGACGGGCACCATCGGGCAGCCACCGACAAAGGCCGAGCAGATGTCGGTGCCACCGCTGATCGACGACAACATCACGTCGTTTCCGACGCTGTCGTA
>JANOJI010000317.1:0-6597 GCA_031408175.1 Ilumatobacteraceae bacterium | reverse complement strand
GGTCTGTTGTTCACCGACGGGATGCTCACATGGACGCCCGACAAGGTCCGCAAGTCCATCGCTGCGCACGGCGTCTCGGTCATCGAGGTTCGCCGCCGCAAGGGTGTGTGGAGCGTCGTGCGTCCGTCGCGCTACGGGAGGCGCATCACCGGCGCCACGCCGATCCAACTCGTGGGTCCGGCCGCCGGGTCGGCGCTTCTGCAAACTGCAGATGATCCGACCGGCACGGTGTCACTCGGCACGATCAACAACTGTGGCAGTGGCCAGAGCCCGTGGGGCACCTACGTCACATGCGAAGAGAACTTCAACGGCTACTTCGGATGGGATGATGTCTACACCCCGACGATGCAGCAGAACCGGTACGGAATCACACCCACCGGCTTCGGGTATCGCTGGCACGAGCACGACGCGCGCTTCAACGTCAGGCTGAACCCGAAGGAGGCGAACCGCTTGGGCTGGATGGTTGAGATCGACCCGTTCAACCCAAACAGCATGCCCCAGAAGCTCACCGCGATGGGTCGCTGCAAGCACGAGAGTGCTGCGTTCGCTACGACACGCGACGGTCGTGCCGTTGTGTACTCCGGTGACGACGAGCGCAACAACTACATCTACAAGTTCGTCGCGGCGGTGCCGTGGAAGAAGGCGCGCAAGATGGGCGTCAGCCCGCTTGCCGAAGGCACGCTGTACGTCGGTCGATTCGACGCAGGTGAGGCAACAGGCGACGAGATGGGGATCGGCGAGTGGATTCCGCTCGACCCGTCTACTGCAGCGCTGTCGGCCATGGCGATCGACGACATTCTGGTGCATGCTCGTGTTGCCGGCGACCTTGTCGGCGCCACCAAGATGGACCGGCCTGAGTGGCTGACCGTCGCGCCGGACGGCAGGGTTTACGTTGCCTTGACCAATAACAGCAGGCGCGGAATCATCATCACCAACCCGTCGGAGAACCCGAGTTCCGTCGTCGACGACGCCAACCCGCGTTCGGCCACCGGCCGGGGCAATGTGTACGGGCAGATCGTCCGCTGGACGGAGAACGGCGACGCCGACGCCACCACGTTCACCTGGGACATCTTCATGTTGGCGGGGGATCCGGCGAATCCATTGCTCCTTGATGGCTACAAGCCCGGAGGCGACGTCGTCGGCGACATGTTCGGCTCACCCGATGGCATCTGGGCCGACGCTGACGGGCGGATCTGGATCCAGACCGACATCTCCACCAGCGCGCTCGGCATTGGCGCGTACATCAACATCCCCAACAACATGATGCTGGCCGCTGACCCCGAGACCAAGGAGACTCGTCGCTTCCTCATTGGGCCGAAGGGCTGCGAGGTCACCGGTGTTTGCACCACCCCGGATCAGAAGACGATGTTCGTCGACATCCAGCATCCCGGTGAGCCGGCGAGCGAACTCAGTGATCCGGCCAACCCGCAAGCGATCAGCAACTGGCCCGACTACAAGCCGATCGGCCAGGGTCGCCCACGCGCCGGCACGTTAGTGATCACCAAAGACGGCGGGGGCGTGATCGGCACCTGAGCCGGGCTACGGCTGGCGCGTCGAGTAGCTCGTCGGCGCCGGGCGCAGGCCAGGGAACTGACCGAGGCGCTCGAGCGCGGCGACGGTGCTGCGCATCGCGTCGGCCGGCACAGGATGGCTGATGAGATAGCCCTGGGCCTTGGTGCAACCGAGGTCGCTGAGCACCTGCAACTGATGCACGCTCTCGACGCCCTCGGCGACCATGTCGAGACCGAGCGAACGCCCCATCGCCACGATCGTGCGTACCAGCGAGCGATCGTTGGGATTGTCGGCAACGCCATGCACGAACGCCCGGTCGATCTTGATGCGTTGCAATGGGAACTTCTGCAACAGCGAGAGCGAGCTGTAGCCGGTGCCGAAGTCGTCGAGGGCGATACGAACACCCAACGAGCGGATCCTGCGCAGAGTTGCCAGCGCAAGCTCGGGCTCGGCGATCATCACGCTCTCGGTGACCTCGAGCCACAGCAGTTGAGGTGAGACACCCGAGCGGTTGAGCGCCTCGTTGACAATCGACGGGAAGTTGGGATCGCTCAATTGCCGTGGTGACACATTGACCGACATCGTCGCCGATTCGCTGCACACCCCGTCGTCGATCCAGTGCCGCAACTGGGAGAGTGCCTCCAGCAACGCCCACGATCCGATCGGCACGATCGTGCCGGTGTCCTCGGCGATAGGGATGAACTCGGCGGGCGACACCATGGTGCCGTCGGCCTGCTGCCAACGCATCAGTGCCTCGAACCCGACCACGTCACCGGACTCGAGATCGAGGATCGGCTGGTGGAAGAGGCGTAGCTCGCGGCGATCGAGCGCCCGGTAGAGGGCGGTTTCGACCGAGAGACGGTGGGCGACGCGTTCGTGCATCGACTCGTCGTACACGGCCAGGCAATTGCGCCCGGCGTCCTTGGCCCGATACATGGCCGTATCGGCGTGTCGTAGCAGGTCCTCTGCCGATGAGCTGGAGCTCGGACTCAACGACGCGACGCCGATACTGGCGGTGACGAACACGTCGCCTTGGCTGATCGGCAGCGGCTCGCGGAAGATCGACAGCAGGCGTTCGGCCAGTGCCAACGACGAACCGGGCGAGCGGGTCGATGGATCGAGCACGACGTACTCGTCGCCCGACAGCCGGGCAACAGTTGAATGCTCGGGTGCGGCTTTGCTGAGCCGAATCGCGACCATCTTCAACACCTCGTCGCCTGCGGCGTGGCCAAGGCTGTCGTTGATGTTCTTGAAGCGGTCGAGGTCGACAAAGTAGAGGGTCGGGTGGCTGTCGGACTGCCAGGCCATCCGCAAGCAGTCGTTGATTCGCTCGAGTAGCAGTGTGCGGTTGGGCAAGTGCGTCAGTGCGTCGGTCTGGGCACTATGGCGGAGATCGGCCTGGGTGCGGCCGTTGGCACGCACCGACTGGGTGACCCGAAGCGTGACTGCGCCTGCCAGAACCAGAGCCGAGACCGATCGGACCAACCCGTCCAACCGGTCGGACGGGCCGGTGGCTGCCAGGGCGATGATCGGCACGATCAACGACGACGTTGTGAGGATCAGACGGCCGAATATGCGATTGTTCATCGGTTCGCCGGCGGAGCGCTTCAACCAGACGACTGTGGGATGGATGAATGCACCGGACGCAGTGAAGTAGGCGGCGACGTACAACCCCGTCGACGTGCGGGTTGCTCCGTCGCCCAGATGACCTGCTGCAGCCAAGCCCCACAGCACATCGGCGGCCAGGTTGAAGGCCATGGACACCGTGACCAGCCACACCGACGCCTGGCGGGTGCCCGAGCCGGAGAACAGCAGCAGCACGAGGAGGAAGAGCACGACTGTGCCAGCGGGTTGATACGAGCCGTCGAGAATGGAGTCGCCGAGGGATCCGCCGCGGTTGCGGAGCGCCGGCTCGATCAACGCGACCCAACTGATCAACCAGCTTCCGAGACCGACGATCAGGGCATCGCCGAGCACCGAGCGGATGTTGGCCGACGCACGGCCGCTGAGCATGTTGACGAGAGCGATGATGATGCAGATCGATCCGAACAGCCCGAGCAGGTTCGACGCCCGTGTGAACGTGGCGCTGTCGCCGAGACCGTCGACGATCTGCGATGCGGCAAAGAATCCACCGATAGCGCACACGGCACCGACGAATCGGCGGTTGAGGTGATGAACGCGTGCGGCGATGCACGTTGCCACGACGAGTGAGAATGCGGCAGCGAGGTACGCGGCGTCGCCCAACCAGGTCACGGGCAGCACGATGACGGCCAGCGCCAATGTGTACCCGATTCCAATCGCCCACCATGCCAGGGGGGCAAGCGCCCGCTTCAATACGCCTCCCGTTGCCCGTCTACGACGTCGGACAGCGTGCATCCACACCCCGTCCGAAGCGTCTCGTTAGGCTACACGAAAGACCCAATTTGCACAAGGGGTGGTTTTCCCCGCGCGAGCAGTCACCGGAAAGGCAGGAATTCCTCGATGTTCGTCACCCGCCACAATTCCGTGGTCGAACGTGGCTTGCTCGAACGTCTGTGGGAGTTGTACGAACTGGCTTATCGCAAGACGGCAGAAGAGTCGGCCAGCCGCGAGATGTTCTATCGATCCGAGTTCGATACGGCCATCGCCGACTCGAGCAACCGCCTTTGGGTGCTGTGGGCAGATGACGAGCCGGTTGCGATGGTATTGATCGCCACCGATATCGGCGCGACTCGCTATCTCAGCCAGCCATACTTCGAGCGCCATTTCACTGATCATTCGCGCCGCGGCGCTGTGCATTACATCCTCTTCGTCGTCGTGCATCCTCGGTACGCGGCCAAGGGGGCGTTGACCCGAATGGCGCGCGATGTGCTCGGCACCGAGGCGGCGGAGGGCGTGCTCTTGGTCTTCGATTCCCCAGAGATCAATCAACCGCGCGACGAGGGTGGTGTGGCGCTGATGATGGAACGCCTGGCCAAGATGGTCGTCAGTGGTGCCCCCCTTCTTCCGCTCGATGTGTCCCGGTACTTCTGCATCGACTTCGCGGCGACGTCTGCGTACGTCGAGGCGTCTCAACCCGAGCCAGCACAGGTCGAGCATCCGGCCGCCGTGCCTGTTCGGCGATAGAGATCGTTGTCGCCAAACATCTCGCGGTTCGCTACCGTATGGGCAAATGAGTCCCATCTCGGGCCTACCTTGCCCATGACCGCGCCGACCCCTTGGCCTCGCTGACCCTATGACCGCACTGACAGGGGTGTACAGCGTCGTCGTTCCTGGTGCGCACCTCATGCCCGCCCTACTTGGCCAGCGCGACGTCAACCTGCGCGCGATCGAGCAGGCATTTCCGGCCGCAACAATTGTCGTCCGAGGCAATGAGATCACCATCGATGGTCCGCAAGCCGACTTGGTGTGCAGGCTGTTCGAGGAACTGATCGTCGTTTTGCAGGGCGGACAGCACCTCGAAGAAGGCATGCTTCGTCGTTCGATCGCCATGGTGCACGACAACGAACGCCCCAGCGCTGTGTTGACCGACGACATCATGCGGAGCGCCAAGGGCAAGCCGGTGCGCCCGAAGTCGGCCGGACAGAAGCGCTACATCGATGCCATCCGTAACAACGTAATCACGTTCGGTCTCGGACCGGCCGGCACTGGTAAGAGTTGGCTCGCCGTGGCAATGGCTGTGCAGGCGCTGCAGACCAAACAGGTGCAACGGATCATCCTCACCCGTCCAGCCGTCGAGGCCGGCGAGCGTCTCGGGTTCCTTCCTGGCGACTTGATGGCCAAGATTGATCCGTATCTGCGCCCGTTGTACGACGCGCTGTACGACATGGTCGAGCCCGAGGGTGCGCAGCGACTGCTCGAACGTCAGGCTGTCGAGGTGGCTCCGCTGGCGTTCATGCGTGGTCGCACGTTGAACAGCAGCTTCATCATCCTCGACGAAGCACAAAACGCGACGCCCGAACAGATGAAGATGTTTCTGACCCGAATCGGCTTTGGCTCGAAGGTGGTCGTCACCGGCGATACGACGCAGGTCGACGTGCCCGACGGTCGCAGCGGCCTACTGGGCCTCGAGCGGACGCTGGCCGACATCGAAGGACTTGCCTTCGTTCGCCTCGGCACAGGCGACGTCGTTCGCCATCGCATCGTGGCCGACATTGTCGCTGCCTACGGACGAGAAGACGAACGCAAGGCGGCGCGCTCGTGAGCGACGACGGCCGTCCGCGACTGGCACGGCAGAAGCGGGTCGGCGGCGACGGAGTCCCTGAGGTCTTCTGTGCCGACGAGCAGATCGACATCCCCGTCGATCTCCAGCGTTGGCAGCAGCTCGCGCTTGATGTGTTGCTTGCCGAGGGTGTTCGCGGGCTGTCCGAACTCGCGGTGCTCTTCGTCAGTGAGCGGGAGATGGCCGAGCTCAACGACAGTTACATGGGCAAGCCGGGACCAACCGACGTGCTGGCTTTTCCCATCGACGCCGCAGAAGCCGAGATGGTGCAGCATGGCCAACCGCCGAGCCGCGGCCCCGACCGGGCACCTCCGGATCCGGCCGACATGCCGCTGTTGCTCGGTGATGTGGTGATCTGTCCGGCAGTGGCGGCGCGCCAGTCGCCCGAGCATGCCGGAACGGTCGACGACGAGATTGCTCTTCTGGTCGTGCACGGTGTGCTGCATGTACTCGGTCACGATCATGCCGAAGAGCCGGAGCGGCTGGCCATGCAGGCCCGCGAGCGTGAATTGCTCGAGCTCTACGTCTGGCACGGCGACGCGCCGACCACCTTTCGTCAGGAGCACGTCATCTCGTGATCGCATTCAACAACGTCGACTTGTTGATGCTCGTGACGATCCTCATCTTGCTGCTCGTGTTGATCTTCACCTCCGTTGCGGAGATGGGTTTGTCACGAATCACCAAGCCCAAGGCCGCGTCGCTCGCAGATCAAGGGTTCAAGTCGGGTCGCGCGCTGAAGAAGTTGGTCGGCGCGCCCGAGCGCTGGGTCAACCCGTTGCTCCTGACGATCAACATCTGTGCGACCGTGCAGGCGACGCTCACCGGCATCTTGTCGAACAGGTTGTGGGGCACCTATGGGATCATTGTGGGTGTCTCGTTGAATG
>JANOJI010000316.1:0-21481 GCA_031408175.1 Ilumatobacteraceae bacterium | reverse complement strand
TGGGTGTCACGACGCTCGCTCTGGGCGCGGGCCAAGGCGCTGGAGCTCGCCGAGAAACCGGCGTCGTGTGTGTCGAGCTCACGACTGATTTCGGCTTCGCGATGCCGCGCCGCTTGCAGCTCGGCGCGGCTCACTTGTTCGGCGCGTCCACGGCTCTCGAGTTCGGCAGTTGCGATTCCGAGCCGTTCCTGCGCCTCTTCCAACGCGGACGCGGTTGCCCCGCCACTGGCGACCCCGACGCGCCAACCCGTCGGGCCGAAGCGGTCGCCGTCGTCGGTGACGATGACGGCGAGCGGTGTGTCGATGGCCAGATCGATTGCGTCCGACCAGTTCGAAACGCGAACGGCGGAGCCAATGATGGCATCCAGCAACTCGGCCACGGCGTCGTGCCGGCTGCGCACGTGAGGTCGAACCGGAACGCCGTGGGCGGGTTGCACGACAGGCGAACGCTGCGCGGCTCCGATTGCAATCACAGCTCCGTGCACGTTCGAAGCGTGCAGCGAATCGAGCGCCCGCCGAGCGGCCTGTGGCGAGGCGACGACGACCGCTTCGAGCGCCTCGCCCAGCGCTGCTTCGACGGCCGACTCCCAGCCAGTGTCGATGTCGATCAGGTCGAGCAGCGTGCCGAGGACATCCTCGACACCGGCGAGGTGCTCAGCTCCGGCACGCGCCCGGGCACTCTCGAGTGCGAGGTTCAGGGCCTCGGCCCGAGCGCCCCAGCGAGATGCGTCGTCGGCCGCCGCTTGACGAGCTTCGGTAGCAAGCTCATGAGCATTCTCAGCCGCAACGCGGCGTGCCTCGGCCGACTCGAGGTCGGCGACCAGCCCCGCTTCGATGCCCTGCGCGTGCTCGCATTCCACGCGCAGGCGCTCGGTGTCGGCGTCGAGTCGAACGAGCCGCTCACGCAATGAATCGAACCGCGAGCGCAACCGTTGCAGCTCCCCCTCGGCTCGGTCGGCGCTACCGCGCAGCGACCGCAATTCGCCACGAACCTCGGCGGCAGCGCTCGCGGCCGAGCTGCTCGTGACCACATCGTCGATCGTGAGCAGCGCCTGCTGACGTTCGGCACCGAACGCTTCCTCCTCCGACGCCAGCCGCTCGGCTTCCGGGCCAAGTTGAACGAGATCGTCGGCGACGCGTTGCAGTTCGACGCGCAGATTGTTGGCGTCTGCCTCGAGGCTGGCGACCACGCCCGAGTCCATCAACTGGCCCCGATCACGTTCCATCGAACGGCGACGTTCGACCAGCACGGCGGCGATACCCCTGGCGCGCTCGCGCAACTGCTCGACTCGCACCAACTCGTCGGACAGGTCAAGGTCACCTCGCGCGGTCAGCTCTGCCTCCGCCGCCATCACGCTGATGTCGAGTGCGGCCAATTCGGCACGCAACTCCTGCTCGCCGGCATGCAGCGTGACCTTCTCACCTGCGAGCGCTGTCAGGCGAGTGCGTAGCGACGCGATCTCCCGCCCGCGCAGGAAGATCTGGAGCGCGCTCAACTCGGTGACCAGATCGCCGTGTCGACGAGCCGCGTCAGCCTGACGCTCGAGCGGTCGCAGCTGACGACGAACCTCACGGAGCAGATCCTGCACTCGCAGCAAGCTGGATTCCGTCGCGTCGAGGCGGCGCTCGGCACGTTCCTTGCGACGGCGAAACTTCAACACGCCCGCGGCCTCTTCGATGATCGAGCGACGCTCCTCGGGCCGGGCGTTCAATACCGAGTCGATCTGGCCCTGGCTCACAATCACGTGCTGTTGCCGCCCGACACCAGCGTCACTGAGCAGCTCCTGCACGTCGAGCAGGCGACACGTGACACCGTTGATCGAGTACTCGCTCTCGCCGGTGCGGAACAGGATTCGCGCCACGGTGACCTCGGTGAACTCGATCGGCAGCAGCCCAGCGGAGTTGTCGATGGTCAACGTCACCTCGGCACGCCCGAGGGCCGGTCGCTTGGCTGTGCCGGCAAAGATCACGTCGTCCATCTTCTGACTACGCACTGCGCTGGGCGCCTGCGCGCCGAGCACCCATGCGATCGCGTCGACGACGTTCGACTTTCCCGAACCGTTGGGCCCGACCACGACGGTGACCCCCGGCTCGAGCTGCAGGGTGGTCGCGTCAGCGAACGATTTGAATCCTTTGAGGGTCAGCGACTTCAAGAACACGGCGCTCACGACCATAGCCGCGGCAGCCCCATCGCCCTAAGACCCCCACCCCGTCAATCGCTCTCGCCCGCCGAATGGCACTCCCTGTCAGCTCGCAGAACGACCTGTCGTTCTGGGAGCTGACATAGACGGCTGCGCTGATCAACCAGGCGGAGTGGGGCGGACGGGGCTGGTCAGCGTTGGCAGCGGGGGCAGAAGCAGGTCGATCTGCCGCCGGAGACCACACGCACGATCTCGGCGCGCTGGCAGGTCAGACATCGTTGCCCGGCTCGGTCGTACACCCGGTGGTCGAGCTGGAAGCTGCCCCCATCCCCCATCACATCGACGTACTGGGTATCCGACAGCGTGCTGCCGCCCGCCTCGATTGCCGTCGACAGGATCGAATGGATCGCGTCGTGCAAGCGACGCACTTCGGCAGGCTTCACGGTGTTGGAGAGACGATCCGGCCGCAGCCGAGCCCTATGGAGGATCTCGTCGCAGTAGATGTTGCCGATGCCGGCGATCACGTGCTGGTCGAGCAGCAGCGGTTTCAGCTGTCGAGCTCGATTGCGCACCATGCCGGTGAGCTGATCGACCGACAGGCCATCCGTGATCGGATCAATACCGAGGCGAGCGAGTTCGGGCAGCTCGGCCTCGACATGATCAGGGTCGAAGACAACCATCTCACCAAACGTGCGCGGGTCGACGAACCACAACTCCTGTGCAGGCGGGCCAGCGAGATGCAACACGACATGCGTGTGATCGGGCCGTTGCGACCCAGCGTCGCTGACCAGGACTCTCCCGCTCATGCGCAGGTGAATCATCAACGCATCGCCAGTGTCGAGGGTGCACACGATGTACTTGCCGCGGCGACCGATCGAGGTGATCGTCGCGCGAGTGAGGCCGTCGATCAACGCTTCCCGAGACGTTCGGCGAACGGTTCGCTCGCGGCCGACCTCGACTCGGTCGATGCGGCGACCGACGACGAACGAGACCATCCCGCGCCGAACAGTCTCCACCTCCGGCAACTCCGGCACGGCTACCTCTCCGCAGCGAGAGCGTCGTACGCTTCGGATGCGGCCTGTTGCTCGGCCAGCTTCTTCGACTTCCCCTCGCCCGCGCCCAACGCCGTGCCATCCACGAGCACTGTCGCCTTGAACGTCTTGGAGTGATCTGGCCCCGATTCGGTCAACAGGTACACCGGCGCCGTGTCGTACAGCCGAGCCGTGAGCTCCTGGAGCACAGTCTTGTGGTCCAACCGGTCGAGCTGGCCAGCGGCAACATCGAGTCGCTCGCTGAACAGCCGGGCTACCAACGCCTTGGCCGCATCGACGCCGCCATCGAGGTAGACCGCGCCCAGCACCGCCTCGAACGCATCGGACAGTATCGATGGCTTCTGCCGGCCGCCGGCTGCGTCCTCACCCTTACCGAGGAGCAGCCATTCCCCCAGGCCGATGCTCTCGGCGACCTCCGCGAGCGCGGTCGCGTTGACCACGCTCTTGCGAAGGTCCGTGAGCTTGCCCTCAGGGAGATCCCCGTGCCGCCTATAGGCGATCTCGGCGACGACCCAGCCGAGCACGGCGTCGCCGAGGAACTCGAGGCGTTCGTTGGACGGCTGACCTCCGACTTCGGCGCACCATGACCGGTGGGCCAGCGCTCGTCGAAGCAACGACAGGTCGGCGAAGTCGTAGCCGAGCCGTCCGCTGAGCGTCTCGAGGCCGTCCGTGACGTCGGTCGCGCTCACGCTTCCCGGACGCGGGCGTAGACGTAGTCGACCGCGTCGCGCACAGTCTTCAAATCGATGAGATCTTCATCCTCGATCCGGAAGCCGACGGAACGCTCACTGAGGTCTTCCTCCAACGCTTCGACCAGTTCGATGAGGGCGAGCGAGTCGGCATCGAGATCGTCGACGAACGACTGACCCTCGGAGATGGTCGTTGGCTCGATTTCGAGAATGTCGGCGAGGTTGGCACGGACAATCTCAAAGACTTCGTTGCGGTCGAGCGGACCCTGTTCGACGTCGGTCTCGGCAGGCACGGGTGAACACTCCTCGGTGTTGTTAGCAGCGCGGGAGCATAGCTCCTCGTGGGCGATGCAATAGATCAATGCCTGGCCTAATCGTGCAGGGCAATCGCGGCGCGGATCTCTTCGACGAGGCGATGCTCGACCATCTCGTGACCCAGCTTGATCGCATTCAGCATTGCCTGGGAGTTGGACGAACCGTGGCTGATGATGCACACACCCTCGACGCCCAGCAGCATCGCCCCGCCGTAGGTATCGGGACTGACCTGCGCGTACAGCGGCAACAGGGCAGGCAACAGGGCATCGGCGTGCGGTTTGTAGTGCTCTTCTGCGCCGAACGCCTCCAGGAGCGCGGTGAGGATGACTCTCAACCCGCCCTCCAGCGCCTTCAACACGACATTGCCGGTGAACCCGTCGGTCACGATCACATCGGCGGTCTTCTTCATCACGTCTCGACCTTCGACGTTGCCGATGAAGTCGATCCCCGGGGCACGCGAGAGCAGCTCGAACGCTTCCTTGCGCAACGTGTCGCCCTTGCCCGGCTCCTCGCCGATCGACAAGAGCCCAACCGATGGACGATCGATGCCGAAGCGGTGGCGGGCGTACACCGAGCCCATCTGACCGAACTGCACCAACCACTCCGGCTGCACCTCGGCATTCGCGCCAGCGTCGAGCAAGATGTTGGGGGCGTGGCCCGGCACCGGGATCGGCGTGGCGATAGCTGGGCGGCTGACACCTTTGATGCGCCCCATCCGCAGCAGCGCCGAAGCCATCGTCGCGCCGGTATTGCCCGCCGAGACCATGGCCGATGCCTTGCCGTCGCGCACCGCCTCAGCAGCACGCACCAAGGTCGAGTCCTTCTTCCGACGCACGCCCTGCGCAGGGTCATCGTCCATGGTGATGACCTCAGAGGCCACGATCAGATCGAGGTCGCCGCGACCTTCGAGGCCTTCGGGGCCGACGAGTACCACCGGAATACCGAGGGCAGCTGCAGCGTGAGCACCGGCGACGATGTCGCCTGGGGCCCGATCACCGCCCATCGCATCAACGGCGATCGGCAACATCGAGTGTGGATCAGCCGACGTCGATGGCGACGCGGTCTTTGTACCAGCCGCATGCTGGGCACACCGTGTGGGGCAGCTTGGCGGCGGCACAACGTGGGCACACGCTGCGCGACGGGGCCGACAGCTTCCACGCGCCAGCACGATGGCTCCGCGTCTTCATCTTCGACTTCTTCTTCTTGGGAACGGCCACAGCAGTCTTCCTTGACGAAACGAGCTACGAGAGGTTAGCGGGAGACGCGACCGTTGCGGCTACTGCTCGGGCAGATTCGCCTTCAACTGGCGCAGCGCATCCCATCGGGGATCACCGACGACGCTGACGCAGTCGCAACTGGCGGCATTGAGGTCGATCCCGCAGGTTGGGCACAATCCGGCACAATCCGGGCGGCACAGAGGTGCAACCGGAGCATCGAGCAAGATGTTCTCACGGATCATCCGGGCCAGATCGATCTGGTCGCCCACGATCTCGAAGGCGTCGGGATCGGTGAGCGCGTGCTGGTACAACTCCCGCACATC
Source organism: Ilumatobacteraceae bacterium (assembly GCA_031408175.1). Taxonomy (GTDB): domain Bacteria; phylum Actinomycetota; class Acidimicrobiia; order Acidimicrobiales; family Ilumatobacteraceae; genus JAENVT01. The sequence goes on along the minus strand of JANOJI010000316.1, from coordinate 15,744 downwards.
GCAGACGACCGCGCCCGCGGCCGGGGCGAGGCAGCGCCGGCACGAGTCAGCCCACGGCGCTCGCAGTTGACCGTCGACCACGATGCCGTCAGTCAGCGACTCCAACCTCAACGACACCTGCACCGTCGCACCGACATCGAACTTGTCATCGACGATGCCCAGTTCGGCGACGGTCGGCTCCAGGCTCACATGCCGCTCCGAACCGGGTCGGCGCAGCAGTTCGGCGGCGTTGATCAGCAGCGCGTTGGACATGTGTGCAGGTTAACGCCGAGCGTGCTTCAGCGATCTTGGTCGAAGAAGCCCTTGGTCGGATCGTCCTCCTCGACGACCTCGTCGCCGCGGTGCTCGCCGATCGACAGCCGCGAGCGACCTGCATGCACCGTCTTCTGCAGCTTGTCGAGAAGGATCTCGAAGCTTCCCAACCGCTGATCGAGGAAGTCCTCGGTCTCGTGCCGCAGACGACGCGAGTCGGCATCGGCAGCCTCACTGATCTGCCGGGCCCGTTGTTCGGCGGCGCGCACTACTTCCGTGCGCTGCACCATGCGCTCGGCCTGCACACGGGCGGCCTCGAGCAGTTCGTCAGCCTCGCGGCGCGTCTTGGAGACGAACTCCTGCCGCTCCTTGATCATCCAACGCGCTTGGCGCATCTCGTCCGGAAGCCGATGGAGCGACTCCTCGAGCAGTTCGATGATCTCGTCGCGGTCGATGCGCGGCGAGGATGACAACGGCATGGTCGGAGCAGACGCGATGATGTCGATCGCTCTGCGCAGCAAGGTCTCGGCATCGCCGACATAGCCGTTCGTGCTGCGCACGAAGGCGTCGGAATCGTCGAATTCCTCGTCGTCTTCGAACTCGTCGTGCTTGTCGTCGTACGTCATTTCCGCAGTCAAGATAGGCCTCAAAAGTCCTCGTCGCGTGGATGCACCCGCGACAATTGGGCGGCGACGGGCGGTGGGACGAGCGCGGAGACATCCCCGCCGTAGTGTGCAATCTCCCGAATGAAGCGGCTGCTGATCGACACCAATGCCGGCTTGCAGGGCAGATACACGGTCCTGACTCCACTGACTGCATGGTTCGTGTGCGCCATTTGCTGCTCGACCTCGAAGTCGCCACCGGTTCGCAATCCCTTGACAATGAAGGCCGCGGCGACCTCGCGGGCAGCATCGACGGCCAGGCCACCGAAGGCGATGACCTTGACCGATGGCATGTAGGCGATGCTGTTGCGGATCATCTCGACCCGCTCATCGAGGGTGAACATGCCGCTGGGCTTAGTGGGGTTGTGCATCACCCCGACGACGACTTCACCGAACAGCGCCACCGACTGCTCGATGACGTCGAGGTGACCGAGATGAAACGGATCGAAGCTGCCCGGATACAACACGGTGGTCATGGGCGGGGTGATTCGAGGGGCCATGCGGCGACTCACGCTACTCGTTGGAGCTGCGTGACCCAGGTGCGCCCGTAACGCCTTGACTTCAGTGCTTCCCACCCGAGCGGTGGCTCGATCTCGTGGCCGGCCTCGGCCACGACGTAGGGCACCTGCAGCACCGCCAGCAGTTGATCCCACCCGTCGAACTCGTAGGGCGGATCGATCAGGGCGAGATCGACACCCCTGAGGGCCGGTACCCACGCCGGCACGTCGGACGTCACGACTGTCGTGCGCTGCGCCAAGCCGAGCGCATCGACGTTGGCCCGCAACGCCTGGAGTGCAGCCCTGTCACGCTCGACGAACACGCACGACTCTGCGCCACGCGACAGCGCCTCGATGCCGAGCGCACCCGAGCCGGCGAACAGGTCGGCCACGGCCGCTCCATCGATCAGGCCGGCGCTGTCAAGGGAGTTGAACACCGCCTGGCGCACCTTGTCGGTGGTCGGCCGCGTGGCCAACCCGGCAGGTACCACCAACTTGCGGCCACCGAACTCCCCGGAAACGACCCGAATCACGGCGCCGTTCCTATCGCGACGGCGCCACCGATGACCACGTGGTCGAGCAATGGGGCGCCAACTGCCAGGCAGATCTCATCGGGATGTGGACAGTCGAGAATGATCAGATCGCCGCGCTTGCCGACGTCGAGCGAGCCACACGACGACTGCCGACCGAGGCTGTAGGCGGCATTGAGCGTCGCTCCGACAATCACCTCACCCGGAGTCATGCGGAACCAAGGGGCGGCTGTTGCCACGGTGTTCAGCAGCGATGTGGCGTGGATAGATGAGCAGAAGTCTGTGGCAACGGCCACGGGTACCTCGTTGTCGATGAACAACCGCGCATTCGCACGCTCGCTCGTCATGTAGACGAGCTCAGCCATCGGCAGGACCACGGCGACAGTATCGGTGCGGCCAACCTGGAGGATCTCGGCGGCCGGCGTATAGGTGAGATGTTCGGCGGAGATCGCACCGCCTTCAACAGCGGTGGCCCAACCCCGCGAGGATGCCCATGCGTCGGCGTGCACTCGAACCGGCAACCCGACCTCGCGACTGCGGTGCATCAACCGCAGCGCCTGAGCCGGAGTGAAGTAGCCCTGCTCGACCGTGACATCTTGAAACTCGGCAATGCCTTGCTCCACGACGGCGGGCAGCATCTCACCGTCGATCAGGTCGGTGTACCGATCGGCCCGCTCGTTGGCATCGCCATCGAGATCGCGCGGCACGACATGTGCGCCGAGAAACGTGATCACCAACTGCATCTGGGTCAGCGACCGAGCCCGTTGCAACAGCTCGAGGGCGCGCAGTTCCTCCGCGACAGTGAGGCCGTAGCCGGACTTGACCTCGAGCGTCGTGACTCCGCCGGCCACGATCCGGGAGACCGTCGAACCCAGCCTGGTCAGCAACTCCTCGTCGCCGGCGGTGCGGGTCGCGACCACACTCGACCAGATGCCGCCACCACGTGCCGCGACGTCGGCCAGCGAGGCACCGGCCAAACGCTCGGCGTACTCGTGATGACGATCGCCTGCAAACAGGGGATGACTGTGGCATTCGACCAGCCCGGGCATCACACAACGTCCTGTCGCATCGATCGTCGGCACATCCTGGCCGTGACGAGCAAGCACCTCAGCCGTCGTTCCGACCGCCACGATCACTCCGTCTCGAATGGCCACTGCCCCCTCAGCGACAACGTCCAGCTCCCCCTGCGTCGAGCCGCGCCGCGCTGCACCACGATCATGAATTCGTGCCAGCGAGGCCGCGTGCACGACGTTGAGATCGCTCACTGGCAGAACTCGAGTATGAGCTGCTCGTAGACATCGACGGCCTGCAGATACTGCGACTCGTAGACGAACTCGTCGGGGAAGTTGTATGGCGGATCGCCGGGCCCATAGTTGACGCCGCGGACGCCAAACTGATCCAGCGTCACCAGATCGCACCAGAACGGCACGCCCTGGTACACCGGTTCAGCCGACGTCACGGAGCGCACCGCCCGATCGAGTGACTGGACGATGGGCGCATCGGCGGCGATCTCGTACGGGTGCCTCGGCCCCGACAGCCAATGCTCGCTGAACTCGACGGTGGCGTCGATGCGCGAGTCGACAGTGGTGCGCAACTCCTCGATCATCCGCTCGACCTGGCGCTTGACATCGTGTGGGTCCTGACTGGGCAACAACCTGATGTCGAGAGTGATCGTGCACCGATCCGGCACCTGATTGTGCTTCGTGCCGCCGCTGATGGTGCCGATGTTGAGGATCGGGCCGCCGGGCAACAGTGGGTGCGGCTCGTACGGCATCGTCGATTCCAGCTCTCGCAAACCCGCCAGGATCGGCTCCATCGTCTCGATCGCGTTGACGCCAAGGTGCTTGTACGTCGTGTGGGCCTGGCGGCCGCGAGTCGTGATCTTCAGATACGCCGCGCCGCGGTGGGCGATTCCGATGGTGTTGCTCGACGGCTCGCAGTCGATCGCCGCGTCGCCGACAAATCCAGCAGCGCACAGGGACCTCGTTCCGACACCGCCCTCGAAATGGCACGACACACCCTGGAAGACCACGTCGCCGCGCAACCGGTGATCGCTGGCAGCGATTCGTCGAACAGCGGCTGCCGCTGCGGCAGTGCCGGCCTTCATGTCGGCGATGCCCGCGCCGTACACCTTGCCATTCTCCAACGCCGAGGCGAACGGGTCGCGCGTCCAGTCTTCGCTGAGTTCGTAGATGTCGAGGTGTCCGTTGAGTACCAGCGATTGCCCGCCCCCCGTGCCCTTCAGGCGCGCTCCTACCGACGGCCGACCGGGTCGCGACTCGACCAGCTCCACCTCGCATTCCCACGCACTCAGCCGATCGGCGAGGAACTCGGCGAGTTGCCTCTCCTTGCCCCAGATCGAGTCGATCGAGCAGATGTCGATCAGTAGCCCGGTGTCCGCGTGCACCTCACGCCCCTGCGGCGGACTGATCGAACGGCGTCGAACCACTGCGGGCCTTCTTTGCCGAGAATCCCTTGCCCATCGCCATGTCGGCCAGGCGTTGCACGTAGAGGTCGTCGCGGAAGTGGAGGGTGAAGGTGCGCGCATCGCGCATCATCTGACCGAGCGGATAACGCTCGTGAGCAGCGCGGGCCCCGACGATGTCGAACCCTTGATACGGGATGTCGAGCACCGCGTTCTTCGCCAGGTGCATGGTTCGGATCGCGTCTGCTTCGCACTCATCCGGATCATCACCGCGGTCGAGCCGCGCTGCTGTCGAACGCAACGCGCTGCGCGCGGCAAACAGTTGAGCGTCCATCCGCCCCACGCGTACCTTGACGGCCTCCGACGAACTGAGGTCGTCGCGACTGGCGACATAGCCAGCGATGAAGTCGAACGCACCCTGCGCGGTCCCGAGGTGATTGGCGGCGTAGCCGCACGAGAACGTGCGGGGGTCGTTGTTGATCCAACCGCCTGGCTCGCCGACGACATCATCGGCGGGCACGAACACATCCTCGAATGCAACACTGCACGACACGGTCGACCGCATGCCGAGCATGTGCCAGTCATCGAGCAACGTGACGCCGGGAGCGTCGGTCGGTACAACGGCGAAAACCATGCGCGAGGCATACGCGCTGTCGCCTTCGACCGCGCACCACACGATCAGGTACCGAGCGATGGCCGCCACCGACGCGAACGCCTTACGCGTGGTCAGGCGGTAGCCGCCTTCGACCGCGGTCAGCTCCGAAGCCAACGCTTCGGCGCCGTTCTCATAGAGGTGCGCCTCGGAGCCGAGAGACGCCAGGTATGCGCCGTCGACGATCTGCGGCAAGTAGCGGTCGCGTTGCGCCGACGTCGAGTGGAACCCGATGATTCCTGCCGCATGGTTGTGCACCTGCAACAACTGGGCGGTGTTCGTGTCCCAATAGGCCATGCGCTCGAGGAGCCGATAGAGGCCGCTGAAGTTACCGGGCAACCAGTAGCCGAATCCTCCATACTCGATCGGCACCGTCAGGCGATGGAGTCCGGCGTCCTTCGCTTCGGCCAGATTCTCGTAGGGGAATGTCGACGTGCGGTCGTGTCCGGCCATCCGCTCTCGCCACACAGGGCCAAGCTCCTCAACGGCGGCCAACAATCGGTCGGTCGAAGTCTCGTCGGGCGGCAACGTCACCGTGTTGTCCATACTCGGGTTCTCCATGTTCGTAGGTCTAGCCCTCGACGGTGGGATCGACACAGATCTGTTGCACGAGGCCGCACAGGAATCGCTCGCAGCGCAACAGTTGATCGAGCGTCACGTACTCGTCGGGTCGATGGGCGACAGCAATGTCGCCGGGGCCACAGATCACCACCGACGCGTCGAGCGCCTCGGCGAACAGGCCGCCTTCGGTGCCGTAGCCGATCGTCGTGGCGGGTCCGGCATCGGCGATGCGCTCGACGATGCGCAGCCATGGATCGTCGGCAGCCGTGCGCAGCGCGGGATACCGGGTGATCTCCGTGAGCGTTGAGTGCTGGCGATCGACGGCCTGCATGAACGGTTCGAGTACGGCATCAGGATCCTGATCGACGGTGTGCCGCACCTCAAAGGTGAACGAGCACCGGTCGGCGATGACATTGAGCGCCGTTCCTCCAGTGATGGTGCCGACGTTGAACGTCACCTCCGGCTCGCCTCGCGGACGGTACTGCTGCTGCAGATCATCGAGCGCACTCAGCAGTCGTGCCGCAGCGGCGATTGCACTTGGCATGCTGTGCGACAGGCTGGAATGAGCCGCCTGAGCGGTGCAAACGACCTCGTAGGCGAGCTTGCCCATGTGGCTGTGACGTGGACGCATCATCGTCGGTTCACCGATGACCACCACCTCCGGGCTGAGGTCGTCCCGCCCGGCGATGACCCGCAACGCATCGCGCACGCCGATGCATCCGATTTCCTCGTCGAAGGACAGCGCGACATGCCACGGCCTGGCCAGTTCGACCTCGCGAAACTGCGCTGCCATCCGAATCGTCGCCGCAATGAAACCCTTCATGTCGGCGGTGCCCCGGCCGTACAGGGCGTCGCCGATCTTCGTCATCGAGTAGGGATCGGTTGCCCACCCCGATCCCGCAGGGACGACATCGGTGTGGCCGGACAGCATCAATCCGCCCGGCATCTGCGGACCGAACGAGGCCAGCAGGTTGGCGCGACCTTCGCTGCCGTCCAACACGCTGACCCGGCCGCCGTTGGACTCGACGCGATCCGCAACCCAGCGGATGAGGTCGATGTTCGGCGTGCTGCTCTCGGTCGGGAACGCAACCAACTCAGCCAGCAACCCGGCCAACTCGGTGCCGGCCTCGTCGGTGACTGCGGCTGCTGGCACCGCCTCACCGTATAGCGTGCCGCGGTATCGCATTGGAACCCGAGAGGATGATCGTCTGTGTGGACTGCGGTGGCCGCTGCCACTTGCTGACACATTCGCGCGAAGACGGCGTGTGGTTGCCTGGCGACTACGTCGCCTATCGCTGCGAGGACTGCCTCGATCGATGGGACCTGGTGCTGCCCGACGACGGCGAGTTCGAGGATCGCCGGGTTGAGTAGCAGAGTGTTTCATGGCACCCCGGGTGAGCGCGGGACACTCCGCCGAACCGCCGTGTCAACCGATTGTGGGCGCAGCCGTGGTCGCGAACGATTCGGTGGTCGAATCGAGCCGCACCTCGACGCCGAGAGGGACCGTGAGCATGGGATCGGTGTGTCCGCAGTCGAAGTTGGCGAGCACCGGGACCCCGAGGCCATCGGTGGCCTCGCGAACGACCTTCCACAGAGCCGGAACGTCGCTCGGTCGGTAGTTCCTCGGTCGAGAGAACACGAGGCCGGCGATCTGGTCCATCACGCCGATGCGTCGCAGGTCGGTGAGATAGGAAGCAACGATGGCAGGTGATGGTGCCTGCTCCGAAGGCGGCGAACCACGACGGGCTCACGAGGGCGACGCTGTCGCCGGGCTCGACGCGTGGCGGCAACGTCAGCGCGTTCACGTCGTCACTTCAGTCTTCCGGCTGCAACATTCCGATGACGTTGGCCTCGCTGTCGAGGACGTACGCGACGGTGCCGACGCCCGGAATCACCAACTTGTCGAGAGCGAGTACGCCACCGCGTTCGAATGCTTTCGCCAAGGCAGCGTCGAGATTGTCGACTTGCATGGTGTTGACCATTCCGACCACGGGTGCGCCGGCCGCCGGCCGATCACCCATGCGCGGCAGTATCGCCCCGTCGATGCCTGGCTGGTCGGTCGGGCCGGTCGAGACCAGCCAATAGGGGTTGTCTTCCCATTGGTTCACCGTCCATCCGAAGACGTCGGTGTAAAACGCGATGGCTCGCTGCGGGTCATCGGCGTGGATCTCGAAATGAACTGGTCGTGCCATACCGGCACACGATAGACCGCGCTGCGAACACCGGGTCTTCGTTTCGACTGGCGCCCAACCGCAGCCTCAAACGGCGGCAGAACATGGATCCCACGCCGGAACGCTGTCGCGCAGGTGAGCAGCCACCATGTCCCGAACGACACCGGCGTCGAGCGACGATTCGCCGTCGACCCACAGGCTAGGAGTCAGGCTTCCGGGAGCTGACGCGCTCCATGGCGCAGAGTTTGTCTCCCTCTCGATCAGCCGTTCAGCCAGCGGGCGCATGTCGACTCTCGGCAGCGGTCGCCGAGATCTGTACTGCACCCATGACTCGTATCTGTCGACGAATTGATAGCGCCGACCGTGAATCACAAGCAGCCGAAAGCACCCGGTCGCACGATGCAGGGCCATGGGATGCACGCTGTCGAACGACCCACCAGCGAAGCGGTGTCCCCTCCTGCTCCTTTCGTCGTCCGGTACCGTGACGACCGCGAGGTCGATGCTGGGGATCTCGTCGATTGCGACGGTGCCATCGGCGATCGCCTTCTCGCTGGCCGTCAACTCGTCATCCTCATCCGCCCACAGATCGCGAAAGCGCTCGCAGTCGACAGCGATCGACACAAGCAGTGGAAGGGTCTCCTCATACAACACGACGCATTGCGCGTCGTATGACCCAACCAAGTGATCGGCAATCGGTGACCGATCGGCATCCGCATATGCGTCGATCACCATCGAGGCACGAGCAGCCCGCCTGTCAGAAAACGTCGCGAAGTCGCCGGCAGCGGCGACGTCGATCAACAGTTCACGATGTAGCAGCGAACGCTGTGGATCGACGAGGGCATGGATACCGACGAGTCCGTCCTGGTCAAAATGGTTGTTCGTGACGATAGTGGCCGGCGGATGATCGATCGGCTGGTCGACGTAGTGAAAGGCCATCTCGGCCGAGAGATCGAATTCGAATCCCGCCGGCTGCGGAAATCCCGGCCAATGGGTGAGCGTCAGCACCGTGCCCCCGTTCGGCGAGCCATCGACGACCAGGTTCGGTTCGGCGGCACTGGCCGAATACCCGGCGAACCTGAATGGTGGTGTCACGAGACCGACAGTAGAAGTTCAACCACAGTTGAAGTCAAGACCCCAACGGTACGCGCTGGTAGCGATCGGAGTTGCGCGGTACGACCCGAGATCAAGTCGTCTCGGTGGTGCTGTTGCGACACGTCACACCCGGTTCCGGAGTCTGCGGACCGCTTTGGAAGACGTCGACGAACTGTTGCAGCTCTGGATCGGTGACCGATTGCAGCAACAACTGCTTGCCCCACGCGCTCGCCACGACGGGTGAGGGCAGACCCTCGTATTGCGACACCAGAATGTGATCGCCGGTCTCGGCCAACTCGCCGAGCACTTGGCGGTCGATCTCCGATGTATCGGGCGAGTACGTGATCCACACGGCGCCGTGTTCCAACGAATGCACGCCACGCTCGTTCGGTATCGATGTGTCGTAGTACTGGCAGTCCTGCCACGCCTGCGAGTGCGGTCCACCGACCGGTGGGGTCTGCGGATAGTCGACTGGCGGGTCGACGTGGTTCTGGGACAGGTCGGCGTATGTCTGCGTTCCTGCCGGCTCACCGTCGACCGGAGGGCCCGACACCCCAGCCGACCCCGTCGGTGGAGTAGCCGATGTGTTCGAATCCGAACCGCAGGCAACCAACACGAATGGGACGATGGCAAGCACGGCGAGGCGACGCATTCGGACATTCTGGCCGCGCTCCGGGCAGTTACACGCTCACGACTTGAACAGAAATTCCTCGGCTTCGGTGCTGAACAGCAGACGCAGTTCGTCGAGCAACACAGGATGATCGTCGAGCAACGGATCGGCATCGACGATTTCGAAAGCTGCATCGCGCGCCAGGCTCACCAGCTCGCGATCGCGTCGCAGTGAGGCGAGTTTCAGATCGTTGCGGCCTTTCTGCGCGGTGTTCATGATCGTGCCCTCACCACGGAGTTCCAGGTCGACCTCGGCCAACTCGAAGCCATCCGTGGACGCGACCAGTGCCTCGACCCGCGGATTACCGCCAGGTGACTCCCCCGTCACCAACCAGCATGTCGAGGCGTGCCGCCCACGACCGACGCGCCCTCGCAACTGATGCAACTGGGCGATACCGAACCGGTCGGCGTCAAGGATCACCATCACGGTTGCATTGGCCACGTCGACGCCGACCTCGATCACCGTGGTCGCCACGAGCACGTCGAGTTCGCCGCGACGGAAGCGATCCATCACCGCTTCCTTCTCGGCCGACGGGAGCCGGCCATGCAGCAGACCGAGCCGCAGGCCCTTCAATTCGCCTGCTGCCAGACGATCGAACGTCTCCTGAGCGCTGGCGACCTCCAGCTTCTCGCTCTCGTCGATCAACGGACACACGACGTATGCCTGCTGCCCGCGTGCGGCCTCCTCAAGCACCGTTGCCCACGCCGCCTGCTCCAGCAACGGCCCGTCGGCCCAGTGGGTGGCGATCGGCGTGCGGCCGGGAGGCAGCTCGTCGAGGACGCTGACGTCGAGATCGCCGTACACCGTCATCGCTGCAGTTCTCGGGATGGGTGTCGCAGTCATCACCAACACATCGGGCACGGCATCGTCGTCACCCTTCGAGCGAAGCGCGGCGCGTTGCTCCACGCCGAAGCGATGCTGCTCGTCGACCACGACAACACCGAGACTGTGGAACTGGACGCCCTCTTGAATGAGTGCGTGCGTGCCGATGGCAATGTCGACAGTGCCGTCGGCAAGACCGGCGAGCACGTCGCGTCGTTCGCCGCCGGTGATGCGATTGGTCAACAGCTCGACACGCAGCGGGCGATCGCCGAACAGATTTCCAGGATCGGGCACGGTGACGCCGTCCAACATTCTCCGCACGCTGGTCGCATGCTGTTCGGCGAGCACTTCGGTCGGGGCCATCAGTGCCCCCTGATGACCGCCCTGCACAGCCGTGAGCATCGCGCTGACTGCCACCAAGGTCTTGCCGGAACCGACATCACCCTGCAACAACCGATGCATGGGATGCGGCCCGGCAAGGTCATGTTCGATCTCGGCGATCGTGCGCCGTTGCGCCCCGGTGAGCTCGAAGGGCACCGTGGCGTACAGGCGCTCCGTCAGTTCCCCCACAACCGTGTGGCGGATCGCCTTCGACTCGCGCTCCAACATGCGCTTGCGCATCACCAGCATCGTCTGCACACGCAGCAGTTCATCGAATGCCAGCCGTCGCCGGGCCTGTTCCTTTTCGGCGATCGTCTCCGGAGCGTGGATCGACACAAACGCAACCCCGCGAGCAATCAATCCGTAGCGACGCCGTGTCGACTCGGGCACGGGATCGGCGATCCCTCGTGGCGCGCACTTGTGCAGCGCATCTTCGACCCATCCCGCGATCTCCCACGTCATCAACGACGCTTTCTCGCTCTGCGGGTACACAGGCACGATGCGACCGGTGCGGTCACCGATCAGATCGACGACCGGGTTGGTCATCTGCAGCCCTCCGCGATACACCTCGGCCTTGCCGAACAGAGCAATCTGCAGGCCCTCGCGCAACTGCTTCTCGCGCCACGGTTGGTTGAAGAACACCACCTGGAGCCGTCCACTGCCGTCGCCGACCACGACGTTGACCATGGTTCGGCGATTGCGCATGGAGCGCTTGGTCACACTGCGCACGCTGACGAGCACCAAAGCCTCCTGCCCGGGCAGCAGATCGCTGACACGCGCTTCGTTGGTGCGGTCGACCCAGCGCCTCGGATATGTCGTCAACAAGTCGAGCACCGTGTCGACGCCGACGTCGTGCAGCGACGCACGCTTCTTGTCGCCGACGCCCTTGATCCGCTCGACGCCAATCGCGTCGAGGTCACGCAGCGTCAGCGGTTCAGTCACTCAACCCCGAAGAGATACGGATACAACGGCTGACCACCACGATGCACTTCGACTTGTACCTCGGGGCGGTGTTCGACGATCCATGCCAACAACGCGTCGGTGTGGCCGGCATTGGCGTCGCTCCCGGTGATGACGGTCACGATCTCGCGTTCGGCCGTGATGAGATGATGGAGCAAGGCGCAGGCCGCGCCATCGAGCGATCCGCTGACGGCGACGATGCCGTCGCCACGAACCAGGCCAATCCAATCGCCGGCGGTGATCGCGCCGACGTCACTCTTGGTGTCACGTATCGCTTGGGTGATCTCGCCCGTTGCGACCGATTGGGCGCCCTCGGTCATCTCCTCGAGGTTGATGTCGACGTCGGCCTCGGGATCGTAGACAACCAGTGCCGCGAGCGCTGCGGGCATCGAAGTGGTCGGTACTACCCTGACCGACTTCGTTGTCAGTGCATCGAGTTGCTCCGCCACGGGGATGATGTTCTTGTTGTTGGGCAGCACGACCACTTGATCGGCGTTGACTGCCTCGACTGCAGCCAGTAGTTCAGCGGTGGACGGGTTGAGCGTCTGCCCACCGGTGACCACTCCCTGCACTCCGAGCTGGCCGAACAGCTCGGCCAGCCCATCCCCGCTGGCCACCGCAACGACAGCGCAGGTGACCGCGGGCAACCCGAACCCAGCCCCCTTGTTCGTGTGCTCGAGCCTGAGTGCCGCTTCTCGAACGGCATGTTCCTCTGCCATCTCCTCGAACAGATCGGTGACGCGGATCTGCTTGGGACGCCCGTCCAAGAGCAGCGCCGCCTCGATCGCCGCGCCAATGTCGTTGGTGTGCACATGACAGTTCCACAACCCGTCTCCGCCGACGACCACGATCGAGCCGCCGATCTCGCCCCACGCCTCCTTGAACTCCTGAATTCGATCGTCGACCAGATCGACGAAGTACATCACCTCGTAGCGCAACTCGCTGACGTCGACACCGCCGTCTGTGGCGTGGCGATGCGCCACCAACTCGAGTTGCTCGGCGCTGGGCCCATCGCCCTCTTCAGGCTCGGGGAGGGCAACACCGTCGACCACGAAGAGCGCCGAGTCGAGGAAGAGCAGGTATCCGGCGCCGCCGGCATCGACGACGCCTGCGTCTTTCAGCACTGCCAGAAGCTCGGGAGTGTTGTCGAGCGCCGTCTTGCCGGCAGCACGAGCGGCGCGCAGCATGCCCACCAGGGTGGCGCCTTCAGCCGCCGCGGCTGTGGCGGCGTCGGCCGATTCGCGAACAACCGTGAGGATCGTGCCCTCGATGGGTTTCAGCACCGCCTGATAGGCCGCTGCCGAGGCCGCCTTCAAGGCCTCTGCAACTTTGGTCGCGGTGAGATCGGTGGCGCCCTTCAAGGTTCCAACCAGACCACGCAGGATCTGGCTGAGGATGACACCGCTGTTGCCGCGCGCCCCCATCAGGCTTCCGTGGCTGATTGCATCGCAGGTCGGCTGCAGTTCGGGCTCGGCCAGGTCGAGCTCGGCGACCACGGCGTCGAGCGTGCGGGCCATGTTGGTGCCGGTATCCCCATCCGGGACGGGATAGACGTTGAGCCGGTTGATGCCCTCGGCGTGGATCTTCAAGGTGTCTCGGAACGTGATGACCGTGCTGCGCAAGGCCTCGGGGCTGAACCGTTCCAATGTGGGCACGCCGACACACTAGGGGCGCGCGGGGCGTGTCGACGGCTGCAACTCGCTGGTAGCATCTCCAAGCTCGTTTGATCTCGTCGAGGAAGAAACCATCATGGCAGCAGTATGTGAAGTGTGTGGCAAGGGCCCCAGCTGGGGTATGAACGTGTCGCACTCCCACCGGCGCACCAAGCGTCGTTGGAACCCGAACATCCAGCGTGTGAAGGCTCTCATCGGCAGCACCCCGAAGCGGATGTACGTCTGCACGGGTTGTATCAAGAGCGGCAAGATCGTCAAGGCCGGCTGAGGCCGCGGGCGTCATGCAAGGCGTCGTCAAGAGTTACGACCCGTCGACGGGTGACGGCAGTGTCGTCAGCGACACCACGCTCGCCGAGTTCGACCTCGCCGTCGATGCGCTCGAAGGTTCGATCTTCCGCATGCTGCGCCAGGGCCAGCGAGTCGTCTTCAACATCGACGATGCCGGTCGGGCAACGAAGCTACGGCTCGGCTCCGAAGCGGATATGAAGACGCCGGGCGCCTGACGGTACCCTTCTGTAGCGATCCGACGCAGCGGCGCGACGGTTCCCAAGGAGTCGAAACCGATGAGTGATTCCACCACGAACGAACGCCTGAAAGCCTGGGTGGACGAGTGGGCTGCCGTCCTCCAACCCAACGACATTCACTGGTGCGACGGCTCAGCACAGGAGTACGAGCAACTCTGCCAGGCACTGGTGGACTGCGGCACCTTCACCCAACTCGACGAGGCCAAGCGGCCAAACAGCTACTGGGCGCACAGCGATCCTGGCGACGTCGCCCGCGTCGAGGACCGCACGTTCATCTGCTCGACGGACTCCGCAGACGCAGGTCCAACCAACAATTGGCGCGAGCCGTCGGCGATGCGGGCCGAGATGAAGACGCTCTATTCCGGGGCGATGCGGGGCCGCACGATGTACGTCGTGCCGTTCAGCATGGGACCGTTGGGTTCGCCAATCGCACACATCGGTGTGCAACTGACCGACAGCGCCTACGTAGCCGTCAGCATGCGGATCATGACTCGAATGGGCCACGCGGCTCTCGAGGTTCTCGGCGACCAGCAATGGGTGCCGTGCGTGCATTCGGTAGGTGCTCCCCTGGCCCCCGGCGAGGCCGACAGCGCCTGGCCGTGCAACCCCGACCACAAGTACATCGTTCACTTTCCGGAGACCCGGGAGATCTGGTCGTTCGGCTCGGGTTACGGCGGCAATGCGCTGCTCGGTAAGAAGTGCTTCGCGTTGCGCATCGCTTCGGTGATGGCCCGCGACGACGGCTGGTTGGCCGAGCACATGCTGATCCTCAAGCTCACCAACCCTGCCGGTGAGTCGAAGTACATCGCGGCCGCGTTCCCATCGGCATGCGGCAAGACCAACCTGGCCATGCTGCAGCCGACGATTCCCGGCTGGACGGCCGAGACGGTCGGCGACGACATCTGCTGGATGAAGTTCGGCGCTGACGGACGGCTCTACGCAATCAACCCCGAGGCGGGCTTCTTCGGGGTGGCCCCCGGCACCGGCTACGACACCAACCCCAACGCGATGGACACGATGTGGGGCAACTGCATCTTCACCAACACCGCGCTCACCAGCGACGGAGACGTGTGGTGGGAAGGGATGAGCAACGACAAGCCGGCTCACGCCACCGACTGGCGTGGCCAGAGTTGGTCGCCGGAAACCGAAACTCCCGCAGCCCATCCCAACGCCCGCTTCACCGCTCCAGCGTCGCAATGCCCGTCGATCGCCCCCGAATGGCAGGACCCGGCCGGCGTGCCGATCAGCGCGATCCTGTTCGGTGGGCGGCGCCGCACCACAGTGCCGCTCGTGACGCAGGCCTTCGACTGGGAACATGGAGTGTTCCTCGGGTCGATCATGGCCAGCGAGACGACCGCCGCCCAGCAAGGCGCCGTCGGCAAGCTGCGCTTCGACCCGATGGCGATGCTGCCGTTCTGCGGATACAACATGGCCGACTACTTCGCCCACTGGCTGGCCATCGGCAAGAACACCGACGCAGCTCACCTGCCCAGGATCTTCTTCGTCAACTGGTTCCGCCGCGACGACGATGGCCGTTTCCTGTGGCCTGGGTACGGCGAGAACAGCCGCGTGCTGAAGTGGGTGTTCGAGCGCGTCGCCGGCCAGGCCAACGCGGTCGAGACGCCAATCGGGCTCCTCCCCGCCGTGGGCGACCTCGACACCGATGGTCTCTCGATCAGCACCGACGACCTCGCTGCCCTGTTGACCGTCGACACGGCCGGATGGAGCGAGGCGATCCCCCAGATCCGCCAGCACTATGCCCAGTTCGACGGCAAGATGCCGGCCCAGCTATCCATGGCGCTCGATGCGCTCGAGAAGAATCTCGCCGGCTAGCGCAGGCCGCGAGCGCCGGTCAGCGAATCTGGCCGACCA
>JANOJI010000313.1:0-1892 GCA_031408175.1 Ilumatobacteraceae bacterium | reverse complement strand
GTGACAGTTCGTGCCAACGGGAGTCCTTCGACCCTGAAACGCGTTCTGAGCCAGGGTGCAACACTGGCACGATGACGCAGGGGCACCAGCTGTTCGACCGTGACCGGAGTTGCCTGGTCGTGATCGACGTGCAGCAGTACTTCCTCGACAAGCTGCCACCCGGCCAATCGCAGCCGCTGGTGGCGCGCATCGCCTGGCTGATGCGAGTCGCCCGCGTGTTGGGCATTCCGATCATCGCCACTGCCGAGGACATCGGAAACGATGGCCCGCTCGTTGACGATCTGATCAACGAACTGCCGGAGGGGTCGACCGTGCACGACAAGATGGTGTTCGGGTTGGCCGGCCAGCCGTCGATCGTCGACGATGTGAAGCGCACCGGGCGCGGCGAGTTCGTGCTCGTGGGGCTGGAGACCGATGTGTGCATCGCCCACTCGGCGATCGGGCTGATGGAACTCGGTTACCGGGTCGCCGTCATCGACGACGCCACCGCGTCGCCTCCACCCGACCATGCCCTCGGCATCGGCCGCGTGCGTGCCGCCGGTGCGGTGATCACGTCGGTGAAGGGCATCTACTACGAGTGGATGCGTGACCTGGCCACCTTGCACCGCACGCACGACGAGTTCAAAGCGTTCCTTCCGCCGGGTCTCATGTTGTAGGCGGAGCCAGGTACCGGCAGCACCCGATTGGCGGGCGATAACCGCCGACCCGCACAACCCCGACACCGATACTGTTCGGCGATGCGCCCTTCCACCCATGCCGGCTTTGGCCCGGCGATGCGCAGCGAATGGCTGCTGGATCCCGACGTCACGTACCTGAACCACGGCACGGTCGGGGCAACACCTCGCCGAGTGCTGGAGCACCAGCGGGCGATCACCGACGAGATCGAGCGGCAGCCGGCGCGGTTCATGTTGCGCGAACTGGCCGACGAACGCGGCACGATGACTACCCCGTCGCGCATGCGCGTCGCCGCCGCAGTCGTCGCCGAATTCGTCGGTGTCGCGGGCCAGGACCTGATGTTCGTCGACAACATCACCGCGGGCGCCAACGCAATCCTCCGCTCGTTCCCGTTCGACGCCGGCGACGAGATCGCCGTCACCAACCTCGGCTATGGCGGCGTCGTGAACGCGGCGACCTTCGTCGCCCGCACGATCGGTGGGACGCTGCGGACGATCGAAATGCCGCAGCCCGGCGCCGCACGAGGCGACTACCTCGAGGCCATTGCCACCGGCTTGGGCGAGCACACACGCCTGCTGATCGTCGACCACATCACCCCCGGCACGGCTCTGGTGCTGCCATTGGCCGAGATCACCGCCCTGTGCCACGAGCGTGGCGTGCTGGTGCTGGCCGACGGGGCTCACGTGCCCGGCAACATCGCCGTCGACATCGACTCGTTCGGTGTCGATTGGTATGTGGCCAACCTGCACAAGTGGGCGTGGGCGCCGCGCAGTGCCGGCCTGCTGTGGGCCGCCAAGCACCACCAGGGCTACCTGCATCCAACGGTGATCTCGTGGGGTCTCGATCATGGCCCGGCCGCTGAGTTCGACTTGCAGGGCACCCGCGATCCAACGCACTTCCTGACCGCGCCGTACGCCATCGAGTTGATGAACGAGTTCGGCGGCGACGACGGAGTCGCTGCGATCTATCGCTACAACCACGAGTTGGCGTGGTGGGCCGGGCACTACCTGGCCGATCGTTGGGGCACCCGCTTCACCACTCCCGAGGAGATGATCGGTTCGATGGTCAACGTACGGCTGCCGGCCCACCTCGGCTCGAGCAGCGCCGAGGCTGAACGAGTGCGGGCCGAGCTGGAGGCCGAAGGGATCGAAGTTCCGCTGTACGTCGGCGTCGATGAGCTGACCACGCGCGTTTCGGCACAGATCTACTGCGATCGC
>JANOJI010000311.1:0-1574 GCA_031408175.1 Ilumatobacteraceae bacterium | reverse complement strand
CGCGTTCGAGAGTGCCAACATCATTCGTCGGCATGCTGCAGCAGGGCTCGTACCCGCTCGACTGGCCGAAGCCGCCCATCGCGACCTCGCCCTGCTTACCGTTGAGTACTGGCCGTATCACGCGGTCGCCGCCCGTTGCTGGGAGTTGCGGCACAACCTCACCATCTACGACGCGTCGTTTGTCGCGATGGCCGAAGCAACTCGGTCGCCGCTGTACACCCTCGATCAGAGACTGGCCGCAGCCACCGGGCCAACCTGTGAGTTCATCACGCCGGGCTGAGTTCGACAGCAAGGTGAGATGAATGGGAGGCAAATTGCCCATTGCATGTAGTGGTCTCCAGTGTGAGGCATCACCATTTCACGGCGGGTCTCAGTTCCAACCCGCTCCGATCGGACACTCGGCGCTACTCGTAGTTGTCCGAGTGTCTCCGGCCCACCCGGGATGTACGGAAACACTCCGACGGAAGCCAGATCGCGCCGTGCCTGCTGACGTGGGCGCGGGAACTGAGACGGATTTCGCCCAGAGAACCGTTCCACCTGCCGCCGTGACATGCGCACCTGTCGAGCCAGAAAATGTATATGGGCAGGCCGAGAGTTCGGTCCACTCGATCGCACCATGCAGGGAGACCTAGAGCGGACCGAAGCGAGCGAGCTCGCCCTCGTCCGGCGCGATTGTCGACGGACCGACGTGCGAGTCGAGCCAGGCATTCATCGGCGCAGCAGCATCCCAGGTGTCGCGTACTCGCTTCACCACTGCCTTCGTCTGCATCCATCCCGCCGGCTTCCAGTGTCGAATTGCGATGAGACCCTTCAACCGCAGCAACTCGATTCGCGGGTGATCCCTCGCGTACCCACGCGGCGCAGTCTTCAACGAACTGATCGCCGTGAACTCGAGGCCCTTCTTGCCCAAACTGTCGGTTATCGCGACGATCTCGGCGCCGACCGCGTCGCTGTCGAGCGCATGACGAAAGCGATCGAGTTGGTCGCTGGCCATGTCGTAATAACCGGAGCCGGCGAGGATCCCAGTCGACGAGAACTGCACGTAGAACCCTGCTCCACCTTGTGACTCCCCGTAGGCGCCGATGTGGTCCTTGTACGGCGTCTTGTCCTTGGAGAAGCGCACGTCCTTGTGAGGACGGAAAACGTGGAAGGGCCCGTGGTCGGTGAGCTCGTCGAGCAGGGCCAGCATCGGCGCGCGGACAGCTCGCTCGAAGACCGGCTTGTTCGCCCGCCAATAGGTCCTGGAGTTGTCGGCGATCAGTCCTTCGTAGAACCGCATCGCCTCGTCGGGAAAGCCTATGAACGCCATCGGCGCGACTGTAGAGGCCGCCAAGGGTGCCGTAATAGTGTCGTGCCGTGACCGTGTTGGCGATCGATCAGGGCACGTCGGCAACCAAGGCGGTGGTTGTCAGCGACGACGGCGAAGTGCTCTCGCTGGCCGAGGCGTCGATCGACGTTCGAGCATCGTCAGATGGCGCCGTCGAACTCGACCCTGAAGCGTTGTGGGCCAGCGTGATCGCGGCCGGCACTGAGGCGTTGGCTGCTGCCGGGCATCCGAGTCTGACTGCGATCGG
>JANOJI010000293.1:0-2749 GCA_031408175.1 Ilumatobacteraceae bacterium | reverse complement strand
GTGGTGCATGACCATGAAGTCGCCGTCGACGAACCAAGGCTTGTTGGTCCTGCATGGCAGCGCGTAACAACTCACCTCGCACAGCACCTCGCCCACTCGCAGACGCACTCCGGCGCGCACGTCGGCCCACGCGAGCCCGCTGACGGTGATGTTCTCGCCGGCGCGACCGGCGGCCAGCGGGTGGCCGGCGTGACGGAAGCCGTCGATCACCTCGGTGCTCCAGATGCACAACGCCTGCCACGGGCGCCCGTGATGCACGCGGGTCGCCTGACGGTCGCCGGCCATTCCCTTCCAGGTCACGTCGGCCGGGTCGATGGGTAGCTTCGGCAGCCCGCCGAGGGACACGCTGAGCTGCGCCACCGTGCCCTCGGCGCGGGCCGGTAGCAGACCGGCGGCCCGGAGTGCTGGCCCGGCAGACGTCCACGACGACCACGCGGCGTCGAGGTCGGCAGCCATGTCACCCGTGGGCGCCGGTGGCCGCAGGTGCTCGATCACGCCCGGGTCACGATGTTCTGCGTAGAGATCGAAGATCTCGTCGGCAAACTGCACGGTGCGCTTTGCATCGGTCTCGGTGAACCGATGCGGACCGATGAAGTACATACCGAGACGCTAGTCAGCTGCGTTTGATCACGCCTGCCGATATGACGGATGCAGCGTTCACCGTAGGCTGGCGCCGTGACCGCCGATACGTTCGCCGACCCGTTCGCCGATTTGCGATTGACGGAGTGGACATCGTGCGGCGGATGTGCGGCGAAGTGGGGTGCATCGCTGCTGACCGACATGGTGCGCGACATGCCGGCGGGAATCGATCCGTCACTGCTGGTCGGCTTGGCTCCGTTCGACGACGCCGCGATCTACGAGATGGCGCCCGGCGTGGCATTGGTCAGCACCACCGACTTCTTCCCGCCGCTCGTCGATCATCCCAGCGACTTCGGCGCGATCGCCGCGGCCAACGCCTGCAGTGACGTGTTTGCGATGGGTGGTCGGGTGGCAATTGCGGTCAATATTGCCGCGTTCCCCGAGCACTTTCCGCGCGACGCGATCGTGGCGATCTTCGACGCCGCCGCGGCCGTCGTTGCCGAGGCAGGCGGCACCATCGCCGGAGGCCACACCATCCGCAACCCGGAGCCGATCTTCGGCCTGGCGGTGCAGGGGGTTGTCGACCCTGCGCGTGTTTTCCGCAAGGGTGGCGGGCGGCCCGGCGATGTGCTGGTGCTCAGCAAGCCGCTCGGCACAGGGTTGGCATTGGCCGGCGGGTCGCCCGCCGACAAGGCAGCAGCGATCGCCGGCATGCGGCAGTTGAACCGGGCGGCGTCCGAGGAGTTGCAGTCGCTCGGCAGCGCAGTCCACGCCGCGACCGACGTGACTGGTTATGGCCTGGCGGGCCATGGCTGGGAGATGGCCGAGCGAGGTGGCGTGCAGGTCGTGATCGATACGGACGGGCTGCGCACCTATCCGGCCGCGCTCGCGGCTGCGGAGCGCGGCCTACGCACCGGCGGCGATCCGCGCAATCGCGACTACGTCGCCGGCCATCTGCACTCGTCGGCGACAGCGCCCGGCGAGGCGTTGTGCATGGATCCGCAGACATCGGGCGGGCTGCTCGCGGCCATCGATCCGGCGGCGGTGTCGTCACTGTCCGACATGTGGTGGCGGGTCGGCGAAGTCGCCGCCGGCAACCCGGCCATCGTGTTGCGCTGATGGCCGGTCGTGCGCCGACGCGCTCGATCGAGAAGGTGTTGTGGGCCGCCGGCCACGACGTGATCGTCGGCATCGACGAGGTCGGCCGCGGCGCGTGGGCCGGGCCTTTGATGGTTGGCGCAGCAGTGTTGCCGCGCGCGCGGCGGGTCAATGGGGTGCGTGATTCGAAGGTGCTCACCGAGGCCGGTCGCGAGTTGCTGTTCGATCGCATTGCCGGGTGGTGCGACGCGTGGGCTGTGGGTGGTGCGTCGCAGGAGGAGTGCGATGATTTGGGGATGGCCGAGGCGCAACGCCTGGCGACTCGTCGGGCGCTGGCGGATCTGGGCGTCACGCCCGATGCTGCGGTTGTCGACGGGAAGTGGAACTTCGTCGGCACTAACGTCGCCCATGTCGAAATGCGGGTCAAGGCCGACTTGCACTGCCTGTCGGTGGCCGCGGCGTCGATCCTGGCCAAAGTCACCCGTGACCGCATCATGCGAGCCCAGGCCGAGCACTATCCGCAATGGAGTTTCGACTCCAACAAGGGCTATCCGTGCCCGGTTCACAAGGCCGCACTGCAGGCCTATGGGCCGTCGGCGATCCATCGACGTACCTGGGTGTTCATGGATCACTATGTGCCGTGGCCGGGCGTGCCACGCCGCATCATTCCCGAACAGCCCACGCTGTTCTGACATGACCGCCGTGAGTTCCTGACGTGTTCGATGTGGCAATCGTCGGCGCCGGGCTGGCTGGTTTGCGTTGTGCAGAGGTACTGGTGGCCAGCGGCGCGAGTGTGGTGGTGCTCGAGGCTCGCGATCGTGTCGGCGGGCGGGTGTTCAGCCACCACTTCGGTGACGGGCAGACGTGCGAACGCGGTGCCGAGTTCATCGACTCCAACCACGCCGAGGTGTTGGCGCTGGCGGACCGGTTGGGGGCTGAAGCTGACCGAACGCTCAGCCGACCTCGACCCGGCGGCCACACTGCTCGACGCCGGCGGCCGTGCGGTGCCGATGTCGATGCACGCCTCGATTGCACCTGACGTGGATCGGTGGGAGCGTGCCGTGTCGGCTCT
>JANOJI010000276.1:0-6482 GCA_031408175.1 Ilumatobacteraceae bacterium | reverse complement strand
TCGAGATCCTCGAGCACGGCGTGCAGATTCTGGTCCGCCGCGGCGAATGCTTCCGGAGTCCGCGCCAGCTGGTTGCGTCGGAATGGGAATCTCACAGCGGCGACCGCATCATTTCCCGCGACGAAAGCGATCGCCGACCCTCGAGTAACGCACGATGCAGTACACGGCACGAACCGCGTCGCGCCGGCCGATCTTCTTGCCGTCGGCATATGTGCGCCCGGAGTACGAGATGCCGACCTCGTAGATGCGCCATCCACCCTTGGCGACCTTGGCGGTGATCTCTGGCTCGAATCCGAACCGATTCTCCTCGATCGTGATCGATTCGACGACCTCGCGCCGGAACAGCTTGTAGCACGTCTCCATGTCGGACAAGTTGAGGCCTGTGAACATGTTCGAGGCCAACGTCAGAATGCGGTTGCCCATCGAGTGCCAGAAGTACAACACACGGTGCGGGCGTCCCGACTGGAATCGGGACCCGAAAACCACGTCGGCCTTGTCGTCGAGGATCGGGGCCAGCATGTCGCCGAACTCGTTGGGGTCATATTCGAGGTCTGCATCCTGCACGATGACAAATTCGGATGTGGCGTGACCGAATCCCGTGCGCAACGCAGCACCCTTGCCCTGGTTGCGGTCGTGCAGCACCACTCGAACTGTTGAGCTGCCGAGGTCGTTCAGTATCTGGCGAGTGTCGTCGGTCGAACCATCGTCGACCACGATGATCTCGCGAACCCATGGCGAGTCGGCGACGTGCTTGAGCAGAGTCAGGATGGTGCCCTGTTCGTTGTAGCACGGCACGACAACCGACAGGCACGGTCGCGGGACGTGTGACACGAAGATTTACGTTACTTGCTCCGCTTCGTCGCCCCGGCAATCGTCAACCAGGGTCGAAGCCAACAGCAGCACAACCACGAGCAGGCCAGCGCGGTGCAGGTCGTCGAACGCCGCTGGCCAAGAGGGGTTCGCGACCGGGCGGTAGCGGATCTGCCGACGCAGTATCAGTGCGGCCAGCGCCGAGATCAAGGCGAGTGCAGCCAGACCGGCGACGATCGGACGTCTGAGCACCGCCATGGCAAGACCAATGCAGGCGGCGACTGCTCCGTACTTGGGAGAGATCACCAGGCCGGCCAGAGCAATGAGAGCCGTCGCCGCGACAACGGCTTGCCGGCGGCCCACCTGATCGGGCGGCCACAGCGGCAACGGAACAGCGGGCGTCGACATCTCTGATCGCTCCTTGTCCCGCCAGATCAACGTCGCGCACGCCATCAGTGCGAGAGCGGCCAGGGCCATGCCGATCCACATCGTTCGCTGTGGTGTCCACGTCATCGTCGCCGTGACCGGATCGTTCGAACCGGGCAGGAGCCAGCCATTGAATCCGCCCGAGATCTGGCGGGGGACACCGAGGTCATTGCCGTCGACCTTCGCGTGCCAGCCGTCGTTGAAACCCTCACCGAGGATCAGCCAACATCCGTCCGGACAGTCGGTGACCGTTGCCGTGCGAGTCGTCCGGCTGCGTTCAACGACGACGGATGGCGGAGGTGCGGTGGCGGCCGGTTCGCCGCTACGCAGAACGATCTGATCGACATCGAGCCCGGTCACACTGCCTGCAGCCGCCGTCACCTGATGTGTTCCCGCGGCGAGGTCGACCACGGCTGGATCGCACGTGCCAACGGTGACCGTCGCACCGGCCAGGACCTGGGCGATTGTTTCTGGCGTCATCAAGATCGGGATTGCCTGTCCGTCGATCGCAACGAGATCGGTCCTGCATGTGATCGGGTCCGAGGAGGGGCGGGGGTCGGCAATCGACGTGGCGTCGAGCTCGATGATGGAAACTGGCAGGACGGTGGTCTCCCCATACCGGCGATCGATTGTCGTTCTCGGGTCGATGTCGTCCACCCTCAACGTCAACGCTGCCGAGCGCGCCGGGGGAAACACGATTGCGCTACGCCCGCCGGCATCGGGAGGTGGCACGTCGATCGTCGTTGACTCGCCGCCGACCGTCACCGTGACCCGGGTGACGACGGAATGCGACTGATCCATTGGCTGCGTCAGGGTCAGCGTCGACGTCGCTTCCGTCGGAACGAGGGGGATGGTCAGGGTCGAGCCGACCACATCAGAGAACGGCGATGTCCAGGCCGTGGCGGGGTCACCGTCGACCGCGTGAGGTGCCGTCGACTGCGGATCGCCGATCAGCCGGCGATTTGATGTCGCCGCGATGACCCCCTCCAACTGATTGAGCACCTCGTCTGACGCCCGTGCGGCGAGCCGAATGACGAACTGGGACTGGACGCGCCGACCGGTTTCGAGGGCGAACTCGCGAATGATGCGCGGCTCCGGATCGCTGCGCCAGCGGTTGAGCGGATCGGTGCGCAACCGGGTCATCACCACCGCCAAGGAGGTTGCCGACGGAACGTCGGTCACGTCCGACGGCAGGCGAACGACTTCAGGGTGGGCACCGAGACCGAGCTCGGCAAACCCCACGGCCGAAGCACCGGGATCGGTACCAGCCGTCCTTGCAGCGACCGCGGCGATGGTGAGCCGCGCGAATGAAGCCCCTGCTGGCACGTCGATCGGTTGGCCGTTGCCGCCCAGTGACGCGTCGTTGAGGTCGATGATCTGCGAGGCGGCGTTGTCGAGGTCGAGCCGTACTTTCGAGATCATTCGCGACGCGCCTGGTTGCTGCGATTGCAGGAGCGACAGCCCCGACAGTTCGCCCGATACTTCGATGCTCTGTCCTATCGGGTTGAATCTGTCACCCACCACCCACGCCGTGGCCGGATCTCCGTCGACTGCCATGGCGGGTCGATCCTCGGGCCTGTAGGCAAACGGTTCGCCGTAGCTCGTCGCCCGAACATCGAGGCCGCGCACGACCGCCGTCGTCTGGTCTGCGGCGGATTGGTTCGCAAAGATCGGCAGGCGTTGATCGGCTGTGTCCTGTTGCAGCACGTCGGTGCCCGGGCCACCTGTCTCGGTGAACCCCACGACGTCTTGCGTACCCCGCCATTGGTGGGCGCGATCTCGGTTCGAGTCGGTGATGATCACGAGGTCGGCGCCGAGGTGGTCGCCTTCACCGAGGTCGGCCGTGTACAGAATCGCCTCGTCGCCGTGTAGCAAACCTGCGGCCGAGGCGTCGACGATCCCATCGCCGCTTCCGGCCAGTACGACCACGCGCGACGCTGCACGCACCATTGCGACAGGATCTTCGACACCGATCAGTTTGACCGGGGCCAGTGGCTTGCCGATCGTTCCGTTCGCGAGGACAGTCTCGTCGAGACTCTCCAGATCTGGCACGTTTGCCGTCGGTTCACCGAACGACGTCGGCCCGCCGAGACCATCGGGCTGAGCAGCAAACAGCGCGTCGGTGATTTCGGGTCGCGGGGTACGAAAGCGATCGAAGGCCATGTCATTGCTCACCCAGATCGTGTCTGCCCCGAGCAATCGAGCCACCGGCGCAATCGCCGCGGGGTCGAGCGTGTTCGACTGGGAACGGTCGTCCAGGGCGTACAGCAGATCCATCGCCGCGGGAGATCCCAGCGGGAGCAGATCGCGGGTGATCAACGGCTTGGCAGTCAGCCCGGGGAGTGGCGGATCGACGGTGTAGCCCCAGCGAAATGCGCCGAACTCGGCACCCGGCAACTGCATGACACGATGCTCCATCGAACCGGCGTCGAGGGCGGCCGCGGCCTGCTTCCACGCGGTGGGAGGATCCTGGTCCCGTTCTAGTGCCGGATCAACGAAGCCACCGTCGAACAGGGCCGGCAGGTTGAGGATCGCCAGCCCGATGACCAGTGATGGAACGAGCAGGCCAAGGCGAGGGCGCCGCCGGGCAAGCAGGGTCGACGCAGCAGTTGCCAACGCACCGGCCCCGAGGGCGAGGCCGAAACTGCTCAACGGCAACGCCCGCGTACTACTGCGAATCGCAAGCGACAGCGTCGAGCGCGACGAGGTGGCCAGTTGTGACATCAGCGGCGAGGGGTCGGCGATGGGATGAACACCGACGGCGAGAAGGATGCCGACGAAGACGAGGAGAGCGGCATAGCGCCGCTGACTCCACCGGGTCAGGGCGATACCGGCGAGGCAGCAAACCAGCAATGCGAACCCGACTGCGATGATCCGCCCGGATTCCAGGTAGTCCGCTGACGCACTCGTGGCGAAACCCGACGGGTCGCGAATGTAGAACAACCAGTAGCCGAGCCCTCTGAGCGTCTCGGTGCTGACCGACGTGAACGAGACGGCCTCGAGCGTTTCCGAGTACGAAAGCACGTCGGCGCCGTGGCGGCCCTGCACGACGAGCATGGCGATCCACCACAGCGACACGCCGAGGCTCAGCGCACCGATGCGCAGCGCAGTGGCCGCCGCTCGCCGCCATGAGATCGAGCGTTGCCAAGCCGCGTGCAGCAGCCACAGCACGGGCGCGGGTGCGATCATCGCCAACGCGGTCGGGTTGGGGGAACCGACGGTGAGGATGACCAGTGCGAAGATCGCGGGATCGCGCCATCTGGTACGCGTCGCCGAGCGGATCGTCAAGCCGACCAGCCAGCCCACAGATGCCCATGGCAGAAGCATGAGCGACGTCCGCGACAGGTACGGGAGGATGTATGGCGAGAGTTGATACACGAACGCCGCAGTGATCGCGCCGGTGCCGGCCAGCCCGAGATGGCGGGCCGCCCAACGCACGCCCAGGCCACCGACGAACAGCAGCGTCGCGATCCACAGGCGATGGGCCATCCAATCCGGCACCCGGAGTTGCTCGAACAGCCAGTACCACGGGCCTGACGGCCACAGATAGGTGACAGTCTGGTGCGGCACCCAGCCAGCGAACTGTCGGTTGTCCCATGTGTACGGCGCATCCGAAATCAGCCGACCAGGGTCGAGATACAGATACAGCTTGGTGTCACTCGGCATCCGCCCAGGGGCAGCGAGCAGCGCAGGAACATAGGCGAACAGCGCCAACGCCCACACGCCGAGCCGTTGGCCCGACATGTGGCGGCGCCAGCTCACGGAATTGCCCCGAAGCCACCGTAGAGGGCGGTCAGTATCACCAAACCGGCGCTGCACGCGCCGATCACATATGGCCAGAGATCACGTCGCGCAGAATGGAGAAACGCGCCCGCCGAGATCAGCAACGGAAGTGCCGTATATACGAAGCGCGGGCGCGCAGTCACGGTGTTGGGCACCAGCATCAGCACCAGGACTCCGGCACAGTAGGCGACCATCGGCGGCGGCAGGCCCTTTCGACGAACGAAGTAGATCATCATCACCATCGTCACCACCGACGCTGCAGTGATGACATTGGTCGGCGACGTCAGCGGGCTGACAAATGCTTCGAACGTCCTGCGGATCGCCGTCAGTCCGTAGCTCGCACCCTCACCCCAGGCTTCGGTTTGAACACGGAACCACACTCCTGCTTCGCCGGTGTGTCGACCGAGCCACAGTTGGAAGGCAACGAAGCCCAACGGGGCAAGAAGTGGCGCCGCGAGGGATCGCCACTCCCGCTCGCGACGGATCGCGATCACCGCTGCAACCGCACATGCCAACACCAGCGCCAACCCGTTCGGTCTCGTTGCCGTGCCGAGCGCAGCCAAGAGTCCGGCCGCGACCCATCGCTCGCTCGCCAGGCACCACAGGCAGCCCATCGCGAACACCAGCAGCAACGCCTCGGTGTACGCGAAAGACAATACGAAGCTGCCGGGAAACATGGCACCCAGCACCATTGCCTTCGCAGCAACCTGCTCGCCGTACAGCTGTCGGGCGAGCACGCCGAGCAGGAAGATGACGATCGCTCCGAGGATGAAGTTGGTGCAGAGCGCGGCGGCGGTATCGCCGCCCGGCAGCACCTTGTCGACGCCTTCCACCAGCAGGGGATACGCCGGAAAGAACGCAACGCGGGCGTCGATGACGTCGTACGTGACGTCGGGTCGGACGTTCGTGGGATAGCCGAGGCGAACGATGCGTAGGTACCAGATCCCGTCCCACGACGAGAGCACGTCGAGCATCGGCGACAGCGCGGACTCGGGAATCGGTCTCCCTGCGATGTTCGGGTCAGCGAAAGGTACGGGAAGTTTGCCGACCTGATTGACGTCGGCGCGAATTTCGGAGGCGATGATGGCCGCACCGGCGAGCACGCACAGTCGAGAGTAGATGTAGACCAACCCGGCCTTACGCAGGATGCGATGCCACGTTGCCGACGCATCGTCAACGGCCGCGTGCGGTGGTCCGAGAGTCTCTGTCATTGTTGGTCGACGGGCCGGGAGGGCCGACGAGAAGCTAACAGAGGCGGCCGATCACCACCGTGCCATCGGGAGGATCCGCTGGCGTGGGCCGAACGACGGCGGCCTATGACCGTCGAGTTGCAGCAGCCGAACAACTCGGCCGCGCTGGCCGGCGTACGGTTCGAGCAGCTCGAGCATTCGTTCGTCGGTACCTCTCGATTCGTCGGCGAGCGCGTACGACACCAGGTTCTTGAGATGGAAGTCACCGACTGC
>JANOJI010000241.1:0-15545 GCA_031408175.1 Ilumatobacteraceae bacterium | reverse complement strand
GGACACCACCAGCCCCGAGATTGCACCCATCGCCGAAGTGCTGCCCCCTGTCCCCGGGGCGCCGCTGCCCAGAACGGGTGCGGTGTCCGACCTGGTCTCCTACCTGGGCACTTCCTTGCTCGTGGCCGGGATCGGAATCGTCGGTGTCGCCAGCCGCCGCCCATCCCGCCGCCCGAGTGGCCGCGTCGTGACCGTCGCTGAGACGGTCACGATGTGACCACCGGCCACGTCCGCAGCCCGGGAGGCGTCATCTACACTCGATGAAATTACACCGGTCGAGGCTCTGGAGCGCGTCGTGCACTGTCTCGATCGCGCCCACGACACGGGCTTCAAGACCAGGGCGTTCGTTCGGGCACTCGAAGTCGTGCGTGCCACCCCGCCCGACGAACTGGAGACTCGGGCCGCGGCCGGCACGCTGACCGACCTCGAAGGCATCGGCGACTCGACGGCGCGATTGATCACCGAGACGTTGCGCGGCGATACCGGCTACGTCGACAAGATCGAGGCCGAGACACAGGTCAAGCTCACCGACGACGGGGCCCGTTATCGGGCCGCGCTCAAGGGTGATTGCCACATGCACAGCCGCTGGAGCGACGGCGGCGCCACGATCGAGGCGATGGCTCGGACCGCTCGCGACCTCGGCCACGACTACATGGTGCTGACCGATCACTCGCCTCGGCTCACGGTCGCCCACGGGTTGAGCAAGGAGCGGCTGGATCAGCAACTCGAGGACGTCGCGGTCCTCAACGACAAGATGGCCCCATTTCGCATCCTCACGGGTATCGAAGTCGACATTCTCGAGGACGGCACCCTCGATCACGGCGACGATGTGCTGTCGCAACTCGACGTCGTGGTGGCCAGCGTCCACTCCAAGCTGCGCATGGAGCGCCAGCCGATGACGGAGAGAATGGTGCGCGCGGTGGCCTCGCCGCACGTCGACATCCTCGGCCATTGCACGGGCAGGATGATCGGCAAGCGTGATCCATCGACCTTTGATGCCGACTATGTCTTCGCTGCCTGCGCCCAGTTTCACACCGCCGTCGAGATCAACTGCCGGCCCGAGCGGCTCGACCCGCCGCGCCCGCTACTCGACCTGGCGATCGAGTACGGCTGCTACTTCGCCATCGACAGCGACGCGCATGCCACCGGCCAGTTGGAATGGCAGCCTCTCGGCTGCAACCGCGCCGCTGAGTGCGAGGTGCCGCTCGAACGAGTGATCAACACCTGGGCGGTCGACGACCTGCTCCGCTGGGTGCAGGCCGCGTAACTCGTCCCGAACCTCACATCGAGTGGCCCTCATGACCCGTCAGTTGGCCCGGCTGCTCCGGGCCCACACGGTACGGCCGCATCATTTCGTTGTCTTCGTGCCCGGCGATCCATCGTCTCTCTCCGTCCTCTAGCGTCACCGAACACGTACCTCCGACGCTCCTCGGCTCTTTAGCGCCAAAGTGCTCGTCACGTCACGAACTTCGGCTCTGGCAGCGCACCTGGGCGTCACGTCGGGTGCATCGGCTCGCCGTGCTCACGAGGAACCAAACCCCGCTGCCGGTAACCTCGACGCTCATGTCGAAGAAGACGAAGAAGAAGAAGGCGCGCATGCGCCGATCCAAGGCCAATCACGGCAAGCGTCCCAACATGGGACGTGGCTGAACCAACGGTTACACCTGCACCTCCGACGCAGCGCGATGCCGATGTCGAGGTGCTGCACGGCATTTCCGTCGCAGATCCGTACCGGTGGCTCGAGGACGGTGATTCCGCAGAGGTTGCAGCGTGGGTAGCCGCCCACAACGAACGAACCAGCCAGGCGCTCGAAGCCCGGCCCACGTGGGGTCCGTGGCACGAGCGCCTTTCCGCGCTCACCGCCCTGCCAACCGTGAGCACCGCGGCGGTTCGTGGCGACACGTTGTTCGTGCTCGCCCGGGCAGCAGGCGCCGACCAGTTCGCATTGGTCGTGCAGTCCGCCGTCGATCGCGAGGTGCCCGAACGGACGTTGCTCGACCCGGCCCAACGCGCCGCCGACGGCGCCGTCGCCGTCGATTGGTATGAGCCATCGCCCGATGGCTCGCTGGTCGCCATCGGGCTCAGCGAAGGTGGAACCGAGCAGAGCACGCTGTCCGTACTCGATGTCGAAACAGGTACACAGCTCGCCGACTCGATCCCGAACACTCGGGCCTCGTCGATTGCATGGCTGCCCGACAACTCGGGGTTCTGGTACATGCGCTATCCCGAGGGAGACAGCTACAACCGTCACGTGTACTTTCATCGCCTCGGTAGCGACGCGGCCGCCGACGATGTCGTGTTCGACGATCTGCCGACTCCCGAGACGTGGCCCGACGTGCTCGCCAGTGACGATGGTCGCTATCTGCTGGTGTACATGCTGGTCGGTTGGGGTCGTATCGACGCTCGGTTGCTCGACACCGAGACGGGCGTTTGGCGCGACGTCATCTCCGGCGTCGAAGCGCAATCGTCGTTCTTCTTCCACGCCGGAGAGTTGTACGGCGTCACATCGCGCGATGCGTCGAACGGTCGCGTTTTTGCCGCCCCGCTCGACAATCCGAGCGAGTGGCGAACCGTCGTGGCCGAACGCGATGTCGTGATCACCCGCGCCGCCAGTCTCGGCGATCGGCTGCTCGTGGTGTCAAGCGCGGCCGCGGTCGACACTGTCGAGTTGTGGAATGTGGACGGCACTCTTCACTCCTCTGTCGATGACTTCGGGTTGATCAGCGTCCAGTCGCTCGACACCGATGACGACGTGGCTTTCCTGACCGTCGCATCGTTCGACGCTCCGCCCACGCTCTTCCGCTGGGAGGCTGGACGGGCTGAGCGGTGGTCGGCCGAGTTCGATACCTCGGTGCTTCCACCCTTGACGGTGACGCGGGCGGTCTACCCATCGCTCGACGGCACGGAGATCGGCTTGTTCCTGATGCACCGCCTCGACGTAGAACCGTCGACTCAGACGCCGGTGATGCTCACGGGTTACGGCGGATTTGCAGTTGCCGAATCACCAGCATGGGTCGTCCGTGGTGCGGCATGGTGCGCGGCCGGGGGAATGTTTGCCGTCGCCGGTTTGCGAGGCGGTTACGAACACGGGGAGTCGTGGCATCGTGCCGGTCGTCGTGCCAGCAAACAGAACGTCTTCGATGATTTCCACGCAGCCGGGGACTGGTTGGTGTCGCAGGGTTACACCTCGCGCCACCGCCTGGCCATCGAGGGTGGCTCGAACGGCGGGCTGTTGATGGGCGCGGCCATCACTCAGCGACCGGATCTGGCGCGGGCAGTGCACTGCGCCGTTCCGTTGCTCGACATGATTCGCTTCCCGCAATTCCTCATCGCCCGCTTGTGGACCGACGAGTACGGCGACCCCGACGTGGCCGAGGAGTTCGCCTGGCTGCACGCTTACTCGCCGTATCACCACGTCACCGAAGGCATCGAGTACCCAGCAGTGCTGTTCACGACGGCGGAGGGCGATTCGCGAGTCGACCCGATGCACGCCCGCAAGATGGCGGCAGAACTCACCTGGGCCGGCTCCAGCCAGGACGATCGGCCCGTGCTTCTGCGGCAGAGCGGGCGCAGCGGGCACGGTCAAGGCAAGCCGGCCAACATGCGCGTGCGCGACGATGCCGACGTGCTTGCGTTCTTCTGCTGGCAACTCGATGCCGAGACGATGCTCGACAGTCAGTTGTAAACTTCCAATTCATGCAGCGTGGGAATCAGGTGTTCGTTCGTGCATTGGCCGGTCTGGGACTGCTGATGGTGGTCGGGTGCGGCGAGTCGAACTCTCCCGTGGCCGCGCCTACGACCCTCGCCGAAGCATCGGCGGTCGACACCACCGTCGCCGACACCACTGCCCCTGCCAGCACGACGACGTCGACAACGACTCCCGAGACCACAACGACCGAGCGGTCGACAACGACGACGACGATCGCCGAACCGACAACGACGATGGTGCCGGCACCGGTGATCGATCCAAACTGCCCGACCACGCCACACGGAGCGGTGATCGACCGCGACCGCCAGCGGGCCTGGTTGTGCGACAACGGCGTGGCACTGCCCGAGTTCGTCATCACGACAGCGGTGACCCAGCCCGTGCCCGGCACGTATCCCATCTACGCCAAATCCATGAACGCCTCGTCGACGTTCGGTGGGCACTACAGCACGATGACGCACTTTGTCGCCTTCACCCGTGGCATCGAGACCGGAGCGAGGGTCGCATTTCACACCGTGCCGGTGCTGCGAAACGGTGAGTACGTACAACCGCTCGAATCGGTGGGTACAGCAGAACGTCACGGCGATTCGGCCGGATGCATCAGGGTACTTCCGGAGCAGGGTCCAGTGGTGTGGGACTGGCTGCAAAAAGGTGACGAGGTACGGGTCATCACCTGATCACGGTTCGATCTCGTCGTCGCCTCCTTTCAGGTATGTCTGGCCCTCGATGCACTCCCCGCGATAGGGGCACCAGCGGCACGAGATGCCCGGCTTCTTGAGGGCGGGTTCGCCTTCGATCTGTAGTTGGATGAGCCGATGGATACCGTCGAGGGTGCGGCGCAGCGCTGTGCGAAGCACCCCTTCGGTCACGTCCTCGACGATCGGTTGGGCGGAATCGAGATAGAAGGTGGCCAACTTGCGCGGTGGTACATCGCGGACGAGGGTCTCGACCAGCGCATAGAACCGCAGGTCTTCGCGGTGACGCTGGCTGACCATGCCGGTCTTCAGATCGATGATCACCTTGCGACTCTCGCGCCCGCTGGGGCGGCCCATCACGAGATCGACGCGCGCCCGCAGCAGGATGGGATGATCGAGCGGCCACTGCGCTGCGGCCTCGGTGGCCGGGTTGCTGCGCACGTCGAGCGGAGGGAAGCACTCGGAGAACTTGCTGACCCGTTCGACCGCCTGACCGCGCAGATCGGCCTCGTCGCCGGGGGAGAGGGCGGCGATCCAGCGGCCGAAGTCACGTTCCTCGTCGCCGAGGCGCGCCAGGGCCTCGTCGACCAACTCTCGAGGACTCGGCTCTCCACGCCAGTTGAGCATCAACTGGATCGCCTTGTGGGCGACTTGTCCGCGGGCCCGAGCCGGCGTCC
Organism: Ilumatobacteraceae bacterium; assembly: GCA_031408175.1. Lineage (GTDB taxonomy): Bacteria > Actinomycetota > Acidimicrobiia > Acidimicrobiales > Ilumatobacteraceae > JAENVT01. Next base: position 10,467 of record JANOJI010000241.1, on the reverse strand, counting down.
ACTCGAAGTCGTCGGGAGCCAGAAAATGCACTTCGCAGTCGTGCACGCTGGCCAGCGTGTGCTTAGTGACGAACAGCGTGTGGCCGTCGAGTCGGTCGTTGAAGTGGGCAAACGCTTCGTTGGCCTGGTCGCGCAGGTCGTTGATCAGCTCGGCGTCGAAGACGGTGGGCTCGGCGGATCGCCGCAGCAGGGCGAGCGTGCGCTGCTGCGCCGGATTGAGTTGCGCTGGTTCGTCCACGACTGTCGAGACTAATCAGGGGGTGTCACAGCCGGGTTGTAACACCCCTGCGCGACACTGATCCCATGCCCGTCAGCAATACCTCTCTCGACTTCGCCCACGCCGCCCGCACGATCGGTCGCGAAGTTCGTCGCCGAGGTTTGGTTGCACCCGGTTTTCGCTGTCCTCCGCGGATCGCCGGGGTCGATCGTTCGCTGCGTCGCGTCGCCAACGGGGCGGTCGTGGCCGTGCAGTTGAAGGGCCGCCCATGGGCAGCCATTGTCGGCGACATGATCGAGGGGGTGATCGTCACCAACCAACTACAGCCGCCGCGTTCTGATCGGCTCCGGGCAGAACTGTGGCAGGCGTTGGGGTTCGAGGCCCCACGGCTCCGATCGGTCGCCTAGATCGGTATCGCGATCAGCCATACCACTGTGGTGCCCGGTGGCACCTCGACCTTGGCGCTCTGCAGCGACTTGTCCTCGAACGCCGTCGGCCCGATGGCAACCACCAACAAGGCCCTACCGCCGGAGTCGACGAATGCGGCCTGCGCCACGTCCTCGAGCGGGAGTGCCGGCGGCGCGTCGAATTGCTGAAAGCCGTCGTCTCTCAATGCGTCGGTGTACGCGGATGTTGCCTCGTCGACGCTCAGCGACGTGGTGCGCATCTCGCTGAAGAGCTGCGTCGGCAGGGCTCCCAGCGCTGCCGCTAGCGCGGGCAACGCGACGACGTCGGAGACCTCGCCGGGCGCGGGAAGGGCATCCCACCAGTCCGGTTTGTCGACGACCGGGTCGGTGCCGCACACCGTGTCCGGATCGGGCAGCACCAGGTCGGTCAGAAGCGCAGCTTCGATGTCAGTCACACAGCTACTCACCAGCAGCTGACCGTGGCCTTCGCCGGTGGACGTCACCATCCGGGCGTTCGGTCCGAGCCGTGCGGTCAGCTCGTGTGCCCAACGAATCGGTGTCGCCGGATCATTGGCACCGCCGATGACCACGATCGGGCCATCGCCGGCATACGACAGTTCGACGGGATCGATGTCGCCGACGAGTTGATCGCACGTCTCTGCCTCGGATATCAGGTCGTCCGCGGTGATGCTCTTGCCGAACCGCGGCGCTGCGGCGCGTAGTGTTGCCGCCAGCGCATCGGGATCATCAGGTGTGGCGAGACCGCTGCCGCTCGCACATTGAATGACAGGGAACGATTGGAACAACGTGGTGAAGGTGCCGTCCTCACTCCGACCGTTGTACGAATCGGCCACTGCGAAGATTCCGGCAGCGTTGCCGGCCTCCGCCTGTGCGAGGGCCCGAGCCAACACTGGCCACTGACTCTCGCTGTACAGTGCGGCCTTCGTGGCTCGCTCCATCGTGGCGTTGTTTGCGACGCGGCCGCCGTCGCCAGTGATCGGCACGTCATCCAAATGTTGCTTCAGCGCATCCCAGCGGGCTCCGACGTCGGCGTTCTTGAATTCGCACGTCGCCTCACCTTCGCACCACTCCGCCCAGTTGTCGAAGGCACCTTCGAAACCCACCAACTGCGTCTCATACTGCTGTTCCACAGTGTCGTCATCCGGGTCGTAGGCCGAGTCGAGCACCATCGCTCGGACGCGATCGGGGTACATCGTCGCGTACGTCGCACCCAGGTAGGTGCCCCAGGAGATTCCGAGAAACGAGATCTGGTCGTCACCGAGTGCCGCCCTGATTGCGTCCATGTCACGCGCTGTGTTCTCCGTCGAATAGAACCGCATCGTGTCGCCGTACTTCTGCTTGCAGCCGTCGATGAAGCCGTCCTCCGCCTCGTCCTTCAGCGCCCGTTCCTCGGGGGTGTCGGGCGTGTCGTCGAGATAGAGGTGTTCGTCGACGAACTCGTCGCTCACGCAACGGATGCCGCCCGACCGATCGACACCGCGGGGATCGAATCCGATCAGATCCAGCGATCCAATGCCCAGGCCGAGTGCGATTGCCGTGCCACTGGAGGCGACGGGGTCGAAACCTGAGGCGCCGGGTCCCCCAGGGTTGAGCAGCATCGCACCGACGCGGTCGTCGATGGCCGGGACCTTGATGAGCGCAAGGTCGATGCTGTCGCCGCTTGGGTTGTCGTAGTCGAGCGGAACCCGCAGCATTGCGCATTCCGCAGAGGGGTCCAGGACACTCGGGTCGTCGCAAGGTCTCCAATCGAGCGTGTCGCTGCTCGGCGCCGGCGCGGTGCCGGTCGGCTCGGTGTGATCGGTTGATCCGGTGGCGTCTGGGACATCCGAGGTCGCCGCAGCGGCGTCGATCGGGTCAGCACGTGCTGAGTGCACATCGGTCTTCGCGTTGCATCCAGCGAGCATCATCATGGCTGCGATGGCCAGCAGTCGACGTCGGTGCTGCATCGTTCGACACGCTACGGCACCGCATTGATCGAGCCACTTCGGGCGACCACACGCGGCTCGCAGCTTTGGACTAGAGCTCGACGATCTGGGCGCCATTGGTCTGCGTTGTGGCACGTGATTGGGTCGCGTTGGCGCCCAGATCCCGAAAGGTTGGCATCGCGATGCGAATAGCCTGAGCCCATGCACCCTGCCCGGGTGGTGGAATTGGCAGACACGGGGGGCTTAAACCCTCCTGTACGAAAGTACGTACGGGTTCGAATCCCGTCCTGGGCACCACCGTTGAGCAGCAGCGTTCCACAATCGGCCACAGCGCCGACTCGGCATGTGCACACGATGTGCACGGACTTTGGGTATCGTGTTGTGATGACCGGTTCGGTGAAACGGCGCAGTGGCGGATGGGCGTTCCGCGTGGACGTCGGCGCGGATCCGGCGACCGGCCGACGCTGCCAGGTCTCCAAGCAGGGCTTCGCAACGAGGCGGGCTGCAGAGCAAGCAATGGCGGAAGTGGTGCGCGTGCGCCGACTACCAGCGCCGCGCACCGCGTCGTCGACCTGGTCGTTGGGCGAGTACCTGGAGCGGTGGCTCTCCGGTGAGGCCGCGCATGTGTCACCGGCGACGCTGCGCACCTATCGGGTCGCGATCGGACGTGTCGTCGCGGTGCTCGGCGACCTCCCCCTATCGCGCCTGTCGGGCGCGGACGTCGCTGCCTGGCAGAAGCAGCTGCTTCATCCGGACGACAGCGGGCGTGGGTTGTCGCCAGCAACGGTCCGCAACACCCGGGCCGTGTTCCACAAAGCGTTGTCGGATGCGATGCGCCTGGGTTTGTTAGACCGCAACCCCGTTGCTGCGACCGATCCGCCAGCGAGCGTCGCGCGCAAGACCACCGGTGTGTGGCCCGCTGAAGAGCTTCGCCGCTTCCTCAACCACGTCAGCATCCATCGACTGTCGCTCGCGTTCCGGTTGCTGGCGACGACCGGCATGCGTCGCGGTGAACTGCTCGGGTTGCGGTGGGGTGATGTCGATTGGGATCGTGGAGCGGTCTCGGTGGTCCGGTCGCTCGGGTTGGTCGATGGTGAACTGGTGATGTCACCGGGGAAGACGGCGACGTCGCGGCGGCTGGTGTTCCTCGATGACACCACCCTCGATGACCTGCGCGTCCATTTCCAGCGTGCGATCGCCGCCGAGGTGGCCGGCGACAGTGATCCGGTGGTCGCTGCTCGAGATGGTGGGCTGTTGCACCCGGATTCGTTCTCCAACACGTTCGACCGGCTCGTCGCCACTGCGGGTGTGTCGCGAATTCGTCTGCATGACCTGCGGCACACCTACGCGACGTTGGCGCTCCAGGCAGGGATGCATCCGGTAGTGCTGGCCGAACGGCTCGGCCACTCGAGCGTGGCGACCACGATGGACCTCTATGCTCACGTCACCCCGGCGATCGCTCGCAACAGCGCCGACGTTGTCGCCAACACGCTCTTCGGACCGCGGCCGTGACCGGCGCGACAGGCAGGGGTGGTGGTGTGCGAATCGTTCGATCTCAGCTCTTCCTCGGCAGCGTCCGGGCCCTACAGCAGGGTGAGCCTGCCCTGTTCGAGGTGGTGGCTGCCGACCTGCGGTACTTGCTCGAGCTGCGCCGAAACGCACAGCTCCCCGCAGGTTCGCTTCTGCATCGCGCAGTCAGCATTCCGCGACGTGATGGGTGAGGTTCGCATCCACATCCCGGGCGAGCCAGCGTTCCTCGCACGCTGTTCGTCATGCCTGATGAGACGTTGTGCGCGCTGCTGGTCATGGGTGACAAGAACTCCGTCGATGGGGCACAGGGCAACGCTTGGTACGACAGGGCGGTCCCGATCGCGGACGAGATCTGGCGAGCGATCGTGGCCGCCGAGGGACAGTGACTGTTGCACCTGACTTTATGTGCAGCTAAAGTCAGGGTATGGCTAAGGCATTGACACCGATCGACACACGCTTCGATGTCGTCGACGATCTGCTCGACGGACTCGACGTCTCCGACGACCAGATCGCTCGGATCAACGCGCACCTCACTCGTCTGCTGGCCGATGACGATGTGTTGCGGAAAGTTCGGCTCGAGTGCGGTGTTGCCCAGAAGGCGGTTGCGGCCGACCTCGGAGTCACCGCATCGGCCATCGCACAGTTGGAAGCCCGCTCGCTCGACACAGTGCAGCTCGGCACCGTTCGCCGCTACTTCGAAGCCCTCGGCTACGAACTCACCGTCAGCCTTGCCCCAATGAAAGCCTCTACCCGCCACGCCAGCCGGTAGCCGGTTGGTCGGCGGCACTCTTGATCGGGTCGATCCGCACCAACTGTTGCGGCGGACGGCGGGTTGCATGCACCCCGCCGAGACGAAGAGTCGACGTCGTTCATTCGTCGCGAGATGACGGGGAATGGTCGCACCAAGAGGACGTCCCGTAGCCGGCGGTACGGGGCAGGCGGAGTCGAGTCCGCTCGACTGACGTTGGTGCTTCACTGCACGATCCCGGCAGACGCAGCCGCGGGAGTACCGCTTCTCACGTTGGCTGCGGCGTCATGCCACGCAGAACTCGTTTCCCTCGGGATCGAGCATGACCACGTGGCTGAGGAAGTGTCCGTCGCTTTCCTCGCGCACGATCGTGGCGCCGCGGCTGACGAGCTGTGGCACCTTGGCGCGGATCAGTCGCCCGCGTTCGATGAGATCCCACGGTCCGTCACCGGCGACGCGGATGTCGATGTGCAGCCTGTTCTTCGCCTGTTTGCCTTCGGGCACGCGGAGCCAGCCGATCGCCGGCCCGATGCCTTGTGGATCGATGATCGACGCGCTGTCGGGATCGTCGTAGCCGGGTTCGGGCTCGTACTCGAGCGCTGCCGCCCAGAATTCCGCCAGCAGATGCGGATCGGATGCGTCGCAACCCAGAGTCCAGTGAACTGCCATGGACCGGAGGATAGAACGAACACCGAGCGCGAGCGCTGAGCCCTGAGCCGACGCGCGTTCTTGCGATCGTTGCTACCGGGTCATTCGCAGCTGGAGCTCATGACCGAGTAGGTCGCTCAGACGCCTAGCTTCACGTTCGATCGACGAGACCGGCGCCGATCGGTCGGACTGCCACGAGACCACGAGTTCCTGGTCTCGTCGGGTCCAGGTGCCGCGCACCACGCCGCCGTGGATCACGGGGTTCGCTCTCCGGGTGATCGCGTCTCGGAGGTTCACCGGGGTCACGTGAGCATCCTTGGTGCCGGGACCCATCACCCACTGGTCGTGTCCGGGGAGCAGCCGCACCTCGTCGGATGGCACCGCCGACGCCAGTGCATCGACGTGCTCGCTGCAGACAACAGCGACGGTCCCCTCGACATCGACCGCGACCAGCCGGTGTTCGAGGCTCGCGAACCAGCCATTGATTCGTTTACGGCCTGCGCTCAGTCCTTCACCCAGCCAGTAGTGGAGATGATCGACCGTGGCCGGTCCGTAGGCGCTGAGATAGGAGCTCACGGCGCGTGGCCCGGCCTCGTCCAGATCCGGGATGCCTCGCCACGCGGGGTTGCCGTCGAGGCGTTGGAGCGTGAGGCGCCCGTCACGGCGCGGACCGAGGCTGATGTCGCCCAGCCAGCTGAGCGGCTTGATCAGTGTGCCGGCACCGGCTTCGAACACTGGCCGCAGGTGCCGGTACGCCTGCTGCACCGTCAGGGCTTCGCCGAGTTCGGTGACCGTGAGCGGCGCATCACCCAACGCGTCACGTACTGCCGCCCTGAAGTGTGGCCAGGCCTCAACCGTGAGCCCGTAGTGCTCGACCCAGCTCGGCAACTCCCACTGCCGGCCGGCGGCACGCAGCGCCAGGTACATCGCGCCGTCGTCGGGCGTCAGGTAGTGCAGCGCCCCACGGAACAGGAACGATTGGATGACCGTTCCGTCGGCGACGGCCTGAGCGAGTTCACCGGGCGGCGAGCTGCCGCTGCGGGTCCGAACCGCGAGTTCGGCCAGCGACTCGTCCACCGAGAGCACTGCGCCGAGTCGGCGAACGGTGCCGGACGCCGTCATCGAGCCGACAGGGTCGAGCAGGTGCTGCTCCATGCGCCACGCCAAGGCCTGGGCCCAGGTGAACGAGATCTCAGTTGTCGAACCCATCGCTGTCGACCTCCGTGCGACACCGAGCGTCTACATCCGGCTCGACCACGCGAGACAACACTATGGATGGATCCGCAGCGTCGACCGAGTATCCAGCGACGAACCCGCAGGATCTCACAGGACGCAGACCAGGAGTCGTCCGCCAGATGTCGGGCCACTCAGCGCAACGGCACCGAAGACCACGCCAGGAGCGTCACGATCCAGGGCGCCGTCGCCCAACGGTGCCCATCAGAACCGGCGTAGGTGACAGTCGGGCTGCCTGTCCAGCGATACGACTTCGTCAGCCGACGCGCTGGGCTGGAACAAGCATGACGCTCGACGTCGCCCGTGCGATCAGCCGACCGTCATTGTCCATCAGCCGGCCTTCTACGAAACCCACCGTCTTGCCGAGGCGCAGCACTTCGCCCTCGCAGACCAGCGGTCCGGGCTTCGCGGCGCCGAGAAAACTGACGTTCATGTCGATTGACGATGGATACAGCGCACCATCGCTCTTGAGCAGCACGACCGGGCCCATGGTCTCGTCGAGCATCGCGGTGAGGAAGCCCCCTTGAACGCGGCCAGCGGGATTCACGAACTCGGGCTTGCCTTCGAACCCGAACTTGATCCAACCGCGGTCTTTGTCATGCCCGAGCAATCGTCGACCGAGCAAGATCGAACAAGGTGCGCTGAGCACAAGTGCCTCGACTTCGTCATCCGTCATGTCGACCACCTTGTTCGCGGCACGTTTGGAGCACCCTAACCGTCAGTGGGTCAGGCGAATGACGCACTGACTCGTGCCCACCAAGTGCCGATAGGTGCCGAGGCGCTGCGTCGGCACGGCTGCCGTCTGACGCCTGCACGATTCCTGCACAGGATTCGGCGATACCGAGCGGATCTGGGCGGATGAGACGGACAGGGCGGACGACTGTGGCGGACGTGAGCAGGGCGGACGGATCCATCGAGACCAGACGGACCAGACTGTGAAGTCTTAAACCTCCTTGTCCGAACGTACGTACGAGTTCGAATCTCGTCCCGGGCACAACAAACGAGCAGGTCAGAGCCGGTGGTCGACGAATTTTGGTCTCCGGCGTACTTCCAACGCTGCACGTTTCCTGCACAGGTCGTTTCTCGATAGCGGATTTCGGACGTCGGCTCGGAGGCTGATGTGCCGCGAGAGGATGCGTCGAAGTGGTCGAGTCGGTCTTCGCTGGGGTCGAGGCGGTCAGGCGATCACACTCCAATCATCGAGTGATCTCTCGGACGGGGCAGGACCGCTCAGCTTCTCAGCCGTCACCGACAACGGCGCAGAGGCGCGGTCTTGTGCGTGCCCGGGAGAGTCGGACGCCGTCGTTCTGGGGTGCGCGTTCTGTGTCACCTACCGCCTAATACACGTCGGGGACGGGCGATCTGGGACGATCGCTGGCCTCGAAGGACGGTGCCTCGGTCCGGTCAGTGAGCGCTCTTGATCAGCCCGTCAAGATAGGTGTTCAGCTGTCGGTGGGCGATCGCACGCTCGGCTGCGGGATCGAGACCGATCGCAAGGGGTCGACAGAAACGAATGGTGGCGAGGGCGATGTCGGTCGGGGTGACGTCGTGGTCGATCGCGCCGTCGCCACGGGCAGCTTCGATCAGTCCGTGTAGCACGTCTCGAGCGGCCGCGCGTCGATCGGGCCAGTCCGAGTTGTCGAGCAGCCTGTGGACGATGTTGACGACTCCGAGCCCGCTGTCGATCGTGGCGTGCAGGTAGCGGCGTAGCGCCTCAGCGCCGGTGGCTGACTCGGCAAGCGCGACATTGCCTTGTTCGATCGTTCGGTCGAGCACGTCGAGGACCACCGCACGCAGCAGCGCCTGCTGGTCCGGGAAGTGTCGATACAGGGTGGCGATACCAATGCCGGCCCGCTGCGCGACGGCGTCCCGGGATGGGTCGCCGCCCATCTCGAGGATGAGTCCGATCGCAGCGTCGAGGAGGCGCCGACGGTTCCGTCGAGCGTCGGCTCGCAGCGGCAGGTCGTCGGCGGGCAGCAGACCAATCTTCACAAACCGGAGTATAATCCTCCGTTTTCTGGAGCGCTCGAACAACCGGAGGACACTTCGATGCACCATGATCACCCCGCACCCACGGCGTCGATCGCCGAAGCGATCGCTGCAGCAGGCGACACGACCTACACGCCCGTGACGTTCGAGTGCTTCGATCACGTCGAGGGGCCCTTCTTCCATGGGACCAAGACCATGTTCGACGTCGGACACCTTGTCGTCCCCGGCAAACTTTCGAACTACCAGGAGGGCCGCATCTCGAACCACGTCTACTTCACCGCGCTGCTCGAACCTGCAGTGTGGGCCGCCGAACTCGCAACGTCATTGGCGCGGAGCGAGGAGCGCGGCCACGTCTACATCGTCGAACCCACGGGCCCCTTCGAAGACGACCCCAATGTCACGAACAAGAAGTTCCCCGGCAACGTCACTCGGTCATACCGAACCCGCCAGCCGATGCGCGTGATCAACGAAGTGCAGGCCTGGGAGGGCCATACCCCCGACGTACTACGGGGGATGCTCGACAACATCGCTCGGCTCCGAGAGCACGGCCTCGACGTCATCGAGGACTAACGACGCGAACGGCAGGACAGCAGCTTCGTGAAGGCACGATCTGCCTCCGTTGTTGCGCAGCCGCCCTGCACCCGTGCGCCCCAAACGCCGGTTATACGGGTGAAGGTCGCCGCCCGCCGGACCGCGCCAGAACCGACGTGATGTGCAGGAGGCCGTGGTCGATCGAGCCGCGGTGACGCGTGCCCTGTGTCGATTCTCCCTTGGCTCGGTCCGAGTGGGCGATCTGAAGCTCTCGGGCCGCCGAGGTCCGCCCGGGTCGTCAGATGGTCTCGATGGTGAGGCGTGCGCGGGTGGCGTCGGCGATCTTGCGGATGTGAGTCGGGTTCGACGTCACCACGGCGTCGTGGCGGCGGATGGCTCCTTCGACGACGGTGACGTCGACGATGTCGTCATGTCGAGCGCGGGCTGCCAGCGTGCCGACGGCCTTCGCTTGATCTTCGGTCAATGGTTCGGTGGTGCACAGAGCGAGGAAGCGGGCGAGGCTCGCCTGACGCGGTCCGCCGCGCGACGCTTCGGCGAGCACCGTCGTCGGGACGGTGGGGGAGACCTCGAGCGCGAGGAAGCCGGCGTGCAAGGCCCACATCCGTCGGTCGTTGCGGTCGGCGGCGATGAGTGCGCCGGTGTCGTAGGTGACGCCGTTCATTCAGGCGCTCCTGCGTGCCTGCTGACGGCGCAGCATCGCCCTGGCGCGGGCGAGTCCGTCGGCGAGCTCGTCGGGAGTGAGGGCGCCGTGTTGGCGTTCCCATTCGGCGACGCCTTGGCGGCCGGCATCGATCCGCAGACGGTGCGCAGCGGTGTCGGCGATCCACGCGCTGACCGTGGTGCCTTCTGCTGTGGCGGCCTGGTCGATGGCGTGGGCGAGGTCGGCAGGGAGTGAGATCGATCGCTTCTGACGTTGGGCCATGATGAGATGGTAGGACAGGAGGTAGGACAGTACAACGCGAAATCCTGCACGATTCCTGCACAGGACCCGGCCGCACGCATCGGACCCGCACGGACGAGACGGACACGGGCGGACAAAGGCTGCGGACGTGAGCAGGGCGAATGGACGCCGCCGGACCAGCCGGACGGGATGGTGAAGTCTTAAATTCCCCTATACGAACGTATGTACTGCCTATCCGGGTAACTACAGTAGCGGGTAGCGACGACCAGATGCTGTGGTCCGGCGGCCTCCGGCGA
>JANOJI010000202.1:0-2775 GCA_031408175.1 Ilumatobacteraceae bacterium | reverse complement strand
TGCGTATCTCGGAGGGCCAGCGCGGCGAGCCAGGCCATCGCTGCTCCGTTGACGAGCAGCAGCAGCCACGGGTTCAGTGGCGGACGCCATGTCGCATGCCGCAGCGTCAGCGAACCGTCGAGGCCGACCATGAAGCGGCGCAACGTGTGCCACAACGTCAGCACCTCGGTGGCCGAGGCTGCGATCAGGAGGCCACGCACCGCAACTCGCGGCGGCGATGCCGCGCGGGCGGTGTACAGCACGCCGGCCATGGCGAATGGGATCGAGTACCGCCCCTGCCAGATCCCGCCGATGCGACGATGGACGATGACCTCGATCAGCGTCGGCAGGAGCAGCGCGGCCACGACCCAGCGAAGATGCCACCAACGTTCACGCGTGTGCACCACGACCCAGTACACGGCAAACGTCAACGTCGCAAGCCACACGAGTTGGGCAATGGTCGGAGCGTAGAACTCGTTCCAACCGAGCGCGCCGACCGCCTGATGGACCGTGGTTGGAATGCCGCCGAGCGACCGACGGAGTGCTGTGACGAGCGAGTCGCTGTCGGCCGTTCTCCGGTCGCTGACGACCAGTCCCGTCCAGCGGTTCCAGGCCAACGTGGCGACCGCCGCCAATACGAGTGGCAAGGTGATCACTGCCATGGCTCGCTTGCCCATCGGCCGCCGCAGCGTGGGGATCAGCACGAGCGCGACTGCGACGATGTCGACCACCGAAGCGGGGCGAAGCAACAGACAGAGCGCCAGAGGCACCGTGACGCGCGCGAGCGACTCGCTCTCGTCGGCGTGACCGTGAAACCGACCGACTGCCTCGATGAGCGCGAGGGCGACGAGCGCGATCTCGATGCCGCTCGTGCCGACCACACCGATCAAGTACCAGGCCGACGGCGTGAGCGCGACGAGCCATCCACTGCCTCCAAAGCGGCGGCTGCGCGCCAGGGCATAGCCGAGGATGACGGCGCACAGCAGCACCGTCGCCATCCGGTAGGCCAGCGCACCGTTGCCGGTGGACATCGCACGCGCGATCAGGCCGACGATTGCGTAGTACCACGGAGGAGCGGTGCCAGCCGACGTTGCCACAAGGATGTCTGAGTTGCTCCGCGACACCGAGGTGCATGACGCGGTGACGGTCTCGTCGTGCCGGAAGCAGGCCGGATCACCGGATGCGAGCGTGGCGGGCGCGGTGACTTGTCGATACCCGGGCTCGAGCCCGTTGGCGGGCTTGCCGAGTATGTCGCCGTTCGCCACCGCTGCCGCGCGGATGACGTGAGCCGGCTCGTCGGGCCCTCCGTACCGCGCAATGGAGAATGCCCATGTGCAGCCGACGATCGCGAATGCGGCCGTTGCCGATAGCCAGACCAGCGACCGGTTGTCGCCCGCGGACCGGCTCACCTCGATAGGGTCGTGGTCGTGGAGGAAGTCGAATCCAAGAGACGATCGCGTACGACCATCATCGCCACGACGGTCGGTGTGGTCGCCGCTGCAGCATTGGTTGCGTGGGGCTTCTCCCGATCCGATGAGGATCGCGACACCGACACCTCCACGCCGCCGACGATCGGAATCATCCAGGCACCGGCCGACGTGTTGACAACGCAAGGCCTCGTCCAGATTCCGTCCGGATCGGCTCCTGTGACTGCCGACGTGCCCTTGTTCCCGTTGGGGACGGCCGACGTGGAGTTTCCACCCATCTCGTCCGACATCCTCGTGCCCTAGCGCTCAGCCGACTGGCCGATCCTGTTTGTCCTTCTTGGCTGCCTTGGCGGCCTTCTTCCACTCGCGAACCTTTCCGAGTGACGTCGTATCGGTGATGTCGGCCACGCTGCGGGGACTGTCATCACCGAACTTGCCTGCGGCGTCTTGCCAACCCTGTGGTCGAACGTCGAACCGCTTGCCAAGGATCGCCACGAAGATCTTGGCCTTCTCGTCGCCGTAACCGGGCAGGCTCCGCAGGCGCTGGTAGAGCTCGTCGCCACTGCCGACATCGGCCCACACAGCCTCGCCCCGCCCGTCGAAACGATCGACGAGAGCCGTGCACACATCGTGGATTCGACGACCCATCGAGGCGGGGAAGCGGTGAATCGCCGGCTTCGTGCAACACACCGCGACGAACGCTTCTTGATCCATCGCCGCGATCTTCGAAGCGTCGAGATGGCCGAGGCGAGCCTGCAGCGTCGCTGGGCCGATGAACGCCCACTCCATCGGCACCTGCTGATCGAGCAACATGCCGATCAGCACCGCAGTGCCATCGGTGTTGAGCAACTGATCGGCGTCGGCATTGCCGGTGATGAACATGGTTCCGGTCATGCGCCGAACGCTAGTGAAGCAATCGGTGGATTGTCGATGCGCTCGTGAGTAGTTGTGATCTGATGGCCGGGTGATTGCGGTCGTCATCGTGACGTACTCGGCTGAGGCCGCCATGCTCGATGCATGTATCGCATCGGTACTCGCCGCCGGCGATGCCTATCGGGTGATCGTCGTCGACAACGGCAACGGCGCAGTCGTCGGCGCCGACGTCGAACTGATCCGACCAGCGAACAATCTTGGATTCGGTGGTGGCGCGAACGTGGGCTTTCGCCGCGCCGCCGAGTTGGGAGCGACTGCGGTCGCGCTGCTGAACGACGACATCGAGGTCGAGTCAGGTTGGCTGCAATCGTTGCTGGCGGCGCTCGACGCCGACTCGCGTGTCGGGGCCGTGCAACCGAAGTTGTTGCTGGCCGGCAGCGACCCGGTTCTCGTCAACAGTGTCGGTGTCGTGATCGGCAGCGATGGCGCGGGTACT
>JANOJI010000172.1:0-6484 GCA_031408175.1 Ilumatobacteraceae bacterium | reverse complement strand
AGTCGGCGCAGAGCCCGACATCGTCTTTCGCAGCGACGACAACCTCACAACCCAACGACTGGTCGCCATTGGCCTCGGCGTGGCTATCGTGCCGCTGCTCACCGTCGAACGATCGATCCCCGATGCAAAAGTCGCGATCCGCGGACTGAACGCCAACCTCGATCGGCTGATCGGGATCATCTGGCACCGGGACCGTCTGCAGTCACGTGCCGCGGAAGCCTTCATCGAAACCGCGATGCACGTCAGCAGCGATGTCGACATGCCGGCCGTGCCCTCGATGTCGTCCAACGACTGACGACACACGCGGGCGCGAAAACACGCCCGACGTGGCACTTCTCGCGCCCACGGGCGCGAAAACACGCCTGACACGGCACATTTCGCGCCCAACAAAGGTTAAGGATGGCCGTCAGCGGCGCAGGGTGGTGCCGGCTTTGGTGGTCTCCACGGTCCAACCGGCAGCCTGGAGGTCGGCACGGATGGAATCGGCGGCAGCGAAGTCTTTCGCAGCACGGGCGGCATCGAGCGCCGCTGCCTTGGCGGCGTCGGCGGGGGGCACGTCGCCACCCGCGTTGAGCACTAACCCGAATGCGATGCAGATCTCGTGCACGGCGGCCACGAGCGAAGCCGCGGCTGGATCCGACGCGTCGAGCGCGGCATTTGCGCGTCGCACCGTGTCGAACAACAGCGCGGTCGCTCCCGGCGTGTCGAGATCGTCGTCCATGCGCTCACGGAATCGGGCCAACACGTCGGGATCAGCATCGGCTGCTGCGAGGCCAGCAGTGCGCGAGGCGAACGAGTCGAGACCAGCCAGTGCATTGACCGAGGCATCGATGTTGTCCTGGCCGACTGACACCGGGCCGCGATAGTGCGACTGCAGCAGCAACATGCGGTAAGCCCGGGCGTCGTAATGCTGCATGAGGTCGAGCAGGTTGGCGACGTTGCCGAGGCTCTTCGACATCTTCTCGCCTTCGGCGTCGACCACGAATCCGTTGTGCATCCAGTGGTTGGTGAATCGCTTGCCGAGCGCGACAGCCTGGGCTCGCTCGTTCTCGTGATGAGGGAACTTGAGATCCATCCCGCCGCAGTGCAGATCGAACCCTTCGCCGAGAATGTCGAGGCTCATCGCCACGCATTCGCTGTGCCATCCGGGCCTGCCGTCACCCCACGGCGACGGCCACGACGGCTCGCCCGGCTTGGCCAGCTTCCACAGCACGAAATCAGCCGGGTGACGTTTGTTCTCGGCGCCGTACACCTCGCGGTCGCCGCCACCTTCGATCATGTCAGAGAGGTGTTGATTGACGAGCAGGCCGTAGTCCTCGACCGACTCGACGTTGAGGTACACGCCGTCGTCGGTCGTGTAGCCGCGGCCGATGTCGACCAGCTCGCCGATCATGGTCACCATCTGTTCGACATACTCGGTCGCGTGCGGCACGTCGGTGGGCCGCTGCACGCCCAACTTGTCCATCGCCTCGAACCACACCGACTCGCATTTGGTTGTGATGTCTTTCCACGGCCGGTTCTCGTTGTTGGCGCGGTTGATGATGGCATCGTCGATGTCGGTGATGTTGCTGACGAGTCGCACGCGCAGTCCCGTCCACTCGAGGTAGCGGCGCAGCACGTCGTAGACCAGCGTTGCCCGGCCGTGGCCGAGATGCGGTGGTCCGTAGACCGTCGGACCGCACAGGTAGATGCTGACCGTGCCGGGCTCGCGCAAAGCGAGCTCGCGAACCTCTCGGGTGGCGGTGTCGTACAGGTGCAGCATGGCCCGCCAGCCTACGTGCCGGCCACCGCGAGCCCCCGGATGAATTCGCCAGTGAGGTCGAATGCCGCGACAGCGCCGATGACGATCGTTGCGGGTGATTCGACAGCAACGTCAGCCAGTTCGGACAGTGCGCTCCGCACGACGTGTTGGTGGCTCGACGTGGCGTGACTGATGGACGCGACCGGAGTGTCGGATGGCAGCCCGCCCTCGATCAGCGCAGCGGCGATCGTGCCGCGCTGGGCAACACCCATCAACACGACAATCGTTCCGCCGGCCTCGGCCAGGGCGCGCCAGTTGACTGCGGTCTCGCCGCGTTGGCGATGGCCTGTGACCACCGTGAACATTGCGCTGATGCCGCGGTGAGTCACGGGGATGCCCGCCGCAGCCGGCGCGGCGATGACCGACGAAATCCCCGGCACGACTTCGAAGTCGAGGCCGGCGCTGATCAGGGCGAGCGCTTCCTCGCCGCCGCGACCGAAGACGAACGGATCGCCGCCTTTCAGTCGCACGATGTTGCGGCCACTTCTCCCAAGCTGAACCAATAACTCGTTGATCAGTTCCTGGGGCACAGGAGCACCGGGGCGCTTGCCCACATCGATGAGTTCGGCAGCGGGTCGGGCGAGCGCGAGCACACCAGTGCCGACCAGCGCATCGTGCACGACTACGTCAGCCTCCTGCAGCCTGCGAAGGCCGCGAATGGTCAGCAGCTCGGGGTCACCAGGGCCGGCGCCGACCAGAGAGATCATGCAGCGACCGTGATCATCATCGCGCCGGCGGTGGTGTTGGTCGCTTCGTCGACCAGGATCAGGCGGCCGCCCTCGCGACTGATCTCGTACGGCGAGGCCACGATCGACTCACTGAGCGACAGACGGACCATCGCCAGATCGTTGAGCTCGATCTGATCGGCTGCGACCGGCTCGAGCGTGTGGAGGTCGTGGCGATACTCGACCGCATCAACCACGGCGCGACCGACCCGAGTGCCGTGCTTGAACCAGTACCGTGAGCCCTGGCGCAGCGGCTGGTCGATCATCCAACAGACGTGGCCGGACACCAGTTCTGTCGACAGGGCGACACCGACGACCAAGACGTCACCACGAGCGACATCGACCTTGTCGGCCAACGACACCGTGATGGCTTGGCCCGCTTCGGCGACAGGAATCTCGCGACCAAAGCGCTGGATGCTCGACACAGTGCTGCTGCGACCGCTCGGAAGCACGGTGACGGGGTCGCCGATACGCAAGGCGCCACCTGCCAACCTGCCGGCGAACCCCCGGAAATCGGAACCCTGGGGACGGATGACGCGCTGCACGTCGAGACGCGCGGGCACCTCGGCGAGGCCCGTCGAGTCGAATGTCTCGAGCCACTCCAACAGCGCCGGTCCCTCGTACCACGGCGTATTCGACGACAGGGTCACGACGTTGTCGCCATGCAACGCGCTGATCGGAAAGGCGACCACCGGGCAGGGCGTCGGCAACGCCTCGACGTATCCAGCCAGATCCTTCGCGACGGAGTCAAACTCGCCCTCATCCCAGTCGACCAGATCCATCTTGTTGACGGCCAGCGCAATGGCCTTGACGCCGAGCAAGGAGGCGATAAACGCGTGGCGTCGGGTCTGCTCGAGGACACCGTGGCGAGCATCGACCAGCACGATGGCGACGTCGGCGGTCGATGCACCAGTGACCATGTTGCGCGTGTACTGCGCGTGGCCGGGGGTGTCGGCGACGATGAAGCTGCGCTGCGGCGTGGCGAAGTAGCGATGAGCCACATCGATGGTGATCCCTTGCTCGCGCTCGGCGCGCAGCCCATCGGTGAGCAGTGCAAGGTTGCGCTCGCCGTCGCCGTAACGCCGGCTGGCCTTCTCGACTGCGGCGAGTTGATCCTCGAACACCGTCTTGGTGTCGTGCAAGAGCCGGCCGATCAATGTGCTCTTGCCGTCGTCGACGCTGCCTGCGGTCGCGATTCGCAATGTTGCAACGGCCGGCGGGGCGACACGAAGTGTGGGAACTGAGCTCATCAGAAGTAGCCCTCTCGTTTGCGGTCTTCCATTGCAGATTCACTGAAGGTGTCGTCGGCTCGGGTCGCACCGCGTTCGGTGATGCGTGCCGCAGATACCTCAGCGATCACGTCGTCGATGGTCGCCGCGTGGGAGCGCACAGCCCCGGTGCAACTGGCGTCTCCGACGGTGCGGTAACGAACGGTCTCGACCGACGACTGCTCGCCCGGCTCGAGCACAACCGGCCCACCAACCGCTAGCAACATGCCGTCGCGAGCGACGACCTTGCGTTGATGCGAGTAGTAGATGCTCGGGAGTGGAATCTGCTCGGCGGCGATGAACTGCCAGATGTCGAGCTCGGTCCAGTTGCTCAGCGGGAACGCGCGAAGTTGCTCGCCTTTGCGGATGCGAGCGTTCAGTACATCCCACGGTTCGGGCCGCTGGTTGCGAGGATCCCATCGACCATGGCGATCACGAAACGACAGGATGCGCTCTTTGGCGCGAGCCTTGTCTTCGTCGCGACGCCCGCCGCCGAATGCAGCGTCGAAGCCGTGTTGGGTGATGGCGTCGAGCAATGTGACCGACTGCAATCGGTTGCGGCTGGCCCGAGGACCCGGGTCCTCGACGACGCGACCGGCGTCGATGGAGTCCTGCACGCTGGCGATCACCAGCCTGGCCCCGACCCGCTGAACGAACTCGTCGCGGTACTCGATGACTTCAGCGAAGTTGTGCCCGGTGTCGACATGCATGACCGGGAACGGCAACCGTGCCGGAGCAAAGGCCAGCACAGCGAGGTGCAGCAATACTGCCGAGTCTTTACCGCCGCTGAACAGCAGCACCGGATTCTCGCACTCGGTCGCAACCTCGCGGAAGATGGTGACCGCTTCATCGGCCAACGATTCGAGGTGCGGGCTCGCGGTCGCATTCATACGTGCAAACCACATTCGGTCTTGCTGTTGCCGGCCCATCGACCGCCACGGCGATCCTCGCCCTCGGCCACGGGCCGGGTGCACGGCCAACAGCCGATCGAGGGATAGCCGCGGGCGCTGAGCGAGTTGATGGGCAACTGATTGAGCTCGGCATACAACGCCATGTCGTCGTCGGTCCAGGTTGCGAGCGGGTTGATCTTGACGAGATTGCGGTTGATGTCGAAGCTCACCACGGGCGCGTTGGCACGAGTCGGGCCATCGACTCGGCGAACCCCGGTGACCCAGGCAGCCTTGCCCTCGAGCGAACGGTTCAGTGGCTCAACCTTGCGCACTGCACAACAGGCCTCGACGTCGGTCTGCCACAAGTTGTCGCGGTGTATGTCGGGAAGCGGCGAGACGACGCGCAGATTGATATCGAAGCGATTCTGCATCTCCTCGACCAGCCACGATGTCTCGGCGAAGAGATATTGGGTATCGAGCAGCACGATGTCGGCGGCCGGGTTTGCAGTGGCTGCGAGATGCACAAGCACGGCATCCTCGAAGCTCGAGGTGACGGCCACGTTGGCGACTCCATAGGTGTCGAACGCCCAGTGCAACACCTCCGAGGCGTGCAACTGCTCGACATTGTCGGGGGCTTGGAGCAGGCTCACCCCGGCATCCTATCTAATTACGACTAATTCGATCAAGATTTAAGCAATTCATCATTGCTAGCCTGCGGACGTGGCGTTCGACTACCCGATCATGCTCGATCTCACTGGCGTGCCCGTGCTGGTAGTCGGTGGCGGCAGGGTGGCCCTTCGCAAGATCGAAGGCCTGGTCAGCGCACGCGCCGATGTCACCGTCGTTGCCCTGTCGGCCGTTGGAGACATCGCTGACTTGCCGGTACGTGTCGAGCGCCGCGCCTACGAAAGCGGCGACCTCGACTCCGTCCGGCTGGTGATCACGGCCACCAACGACCCCGTCGTCAATGCTGCCGTGGCCGCCGAAGCCTCCGCGCGCGGCATCTGGGTGAACTCTGCCGACGACCCTGCCAATTGCACCTTCACCCTCCCAGCTGTTGCTCGCGACGGTGCGGTGACCGTCGCCGTTGGCACCGGTGGATCGAGCCCAGCACTGGCATCGCATCTGCGCGCCGAGATCGAGGGATGGCTCACCGAGATCGGCGCGGCCGACGCTGCCGTCACCCTTGCCGCACAGCGCGCCGAGCTACGCGCCCAAGGCGTGTCGACCGAGTCGATCGACTGGTCCGATCGAGTGCGCTCGGCCCTGCGTCAACGCCCCTGACCGAACGACCCTGAATGGCGCGCTCAACTTCCGAGCACAGCGAAGCCGAGTGAACGCGCTGCCTGCGCCTGTCGGAGATCGAAGGTGATGAACGGCAGCGAGGGAATTGCCAAACGCTGCGCGCTTGCCAGCTGAATCGCGTCGAGCGATCGGACGCCGAGGTGCTCGCCAATCTCTGCCGCGGCGCGACACACAGTCTCGTCGACGGCGACCAGTGCCATCGATTCGAGGTCCATGATGAATTGCTCCTTTGCCGCTCGAAGCTCGGCCCCCCGCAACGCTCGAGCGAGATTGCGTCGAACTTCGACGAACGTCACCCAACTGGTCACCAGAACGGGGTCGCCGCTCAGCAATCGTTCGGCCACCGACGAGTCGGGCTCAGCAAAGTAGTTCTTGAGGAGCGCGCTCGAGTCGACGTAGGTCGTCATCGGTGCAGTCAGTCGCCGCGGTCACGATCGAGGATGTCGATGATCGGTTCCACCGATCGAAACCGCCGGGGAGCGCCACGTGGCCGTG